>JBDUAG010000302.1:0-5258 GCA_040004785.1 Burkholderiales bacterium
GTGCCTGCCCGCCGGCAGGCGACAAGCCGCATCGCTATGTGTTCGCGGTCTATGCGCTGAAGACCGACAAGCTCAATATTCCGGCTGACGCGACCGCCGCGCTGGTCGGCTTCATGGTCAACGCGAACAAGCTCGGCGAGGCCAAGTTCACTGCACGCTACGGCCGCAGCAAGTAGCTGCACAGCCCGCTCAGCGCGCACTCACCGTCACCCGCGCCGTCATGTACGGGTGCACCGAGCACACGTAGTCGAACACGCCCGCGGTGGCGAAGACGCGATTGAAGGTCTGACCGGGCAGCAACAGATCCTGCCCCGGCGTGCCGTCGCCGAAGCGCACGCCGTGCGGCGCACCGTCGTCGTTGGACCAGACCACGTGCTGCCCCGCCGCGATCGACAGCATCGCCGGCCCAAACGCGAAGTTGTTGATCGCCACGCGCGCCGCACCACCCGCCGCGCTCACCTTTGCGAGGCGCTGCACCGCGACCTTGCGTGGCGCGTTGCCGACCGCGATCGTGCTCGTCTCGCCGTTCGCCACGTCGACGACGCTGAGCGTGTTCGAGCCTTCGTTGCTGACGAACAGGCGCTTGCCGTCGGCGGACGCATCCATCCAGTGCGGCTGCATGCCCACCTTGATGCTGCGCAGCGGCGCGCTCGTCGCCGGGTCGAACAGCATCACTTCGCCGGCGCCCTGCACGACGACCATGCCTTCGCGCATCCCGGCGAAGTGATGCGCCAGGTGCGGCGACGCACCGGTCGGGATCTGCGCGACTATTCTGTTGGTGGCCGGGTCCAGCACCTGCACCGCCGCCACGCCGGCGAGCGTGAAGTACAGCGCATGGCCGTCGTGGTCGAATTCGAGGTCGCGCGGCGGCTTCTCGACCGGCACGCTGCCGACGACCGCGCGCGAGGCGAGGTCGACGATGCTCAGCGCGAAGTGCCCCGGCTCCTGCGACGTGACGTAGGCCAGCTTGCCGTCGGCGCGCACCGCGACCGTGTGTGGCTTGGCCACCGCGACGCTGCCGGCCAGGCTGCGGCTGGCGATGTCGACGATCGCCACGCGGTCTTCGCCGTTCACCGCGACCAACAACCAGCGGCCGTCCGGCGTGATGCTCAAGCCTTGCGGCCCCTTCCCGACCTCGATCGCGCGCGCGACCGTGTCGGTCGCGGTGTCGATCACGCTGACGCTGCTGGCGCTGGCGCCGCTGACGAAGGCGGTGGCGCCGTCGGGTGTGATGGCGATGCCGTCCGGGCCGGCGACCACGGGCAGCGTCGCCAGCACCGCGAGGGTGTCGGTGTCGATCACGCTGACCGTGCTGTCCTTGAAGTTGCCGACATAGGCCTTCGGCCCGGCGGCGGATGCGGGGCTGGTGAGCGCAAAGGTCGCCAGCACGACGGCGGCGACGCGCATCATCGGGTTCGATGACATGGCGAGCAAATTCATGGGCACACTCCTGGCTAGAGGTTGGGGTTGAGTCAGGCATGACTTCGCAGCGCACGCATTTATTCCGCGCGGCGCGGAATAAATCCGAAGGCTGGCGCGTCATGCAGGCAAGGATTCCGTTGAACGACAGCACGCGACAATTCGAATCGGCCACGCTGCCCCACCTCGGCGCGGCCTACAACCTCGCGCGCTGGCTGCTGCGCGACGAGCAGCATGCGCACGACGTGGTGCAGGAGGCGTATCTGCGTGCGTTCCGCTACTTCGGCGGCCTGCGCGAGGCGAACGCGCGGCCGTGGCTGCTGGGCATCGTGCGCAACGCCTGCTACGACTGGATGCGCCAGAACCAGGCGTTCGCCGCGGAGCTGGCGTTCGACGAAGAGCGCGACAGCGTGGCCGCGCCGGCGAGCGCCGAGCCGGCCGCACTGTGGGAGCAGCGCGCGCTGCGCGGCCGCGTCAACGCCGCGATCGAAGCGCTGGTGCCGCCGTTTCGGGAGGTGATCGTGCTGCGCGAACTGGAGGAGATGTCGTATGAGGAAATCGCCCGGGTGGCCGGCATCCCGATCGGCACCGTGATGTCGCGGCTGTCGCGCGCACGCGCCGCGCTGCGCGTCGCGTTGCAGGACGAAGCGGCCAACTCGAACCTCGGAGGCCAGCGTGATGCCAGTGCCTGACGACGACGGCTTGAGCGCGTTGATCCGGCGCGAGGCCACCCGCCACGCCGCGCCGGCCGGCCTCGCCGAGCGCATCGCCGCCGATCTGCGCGGCACTGCTGCGCCGGCCGCCGCGCCACCCTCCCGCGCGCGCCCGTGGCGCCGCTGGCTCGATGCCGCGCTCGTGTTCGGCGCCGGTGCCGCCACGGCCTGGCTGGTGCTGGCCAGCGTCGTGCTGCCCGGCCCGGCGGATGGGATCGGCGACGAGATCGCTGCCAGCCATGTGCGCTCGCTGCTGGCCGCGCACCTGACCGACGTGACCTCGACCGACCGCCACACCGTCAAGCCGTGGTTCGCCGGCAAGCTCGATTTTTCGCCACCGGTGATCGATCTCGCCGGGGAAGGCTACGCGCTGAGCGGCGGCCGGCTCGACGTCATCGGCGGCCGGCCGGTCGCAGCGCTCGTCTACAGTGAGCGCCAGCACGTCATCAACCTGTTCGTCTGGCCCACCCCTGCCGGCCGCACGAGCACCCAGACGCGGCAGGGCTACAGCCTCGTCGGCTGGGGCCAGGGCGGCATGCAGTTCTGGGCCGTGTCGGACGCGAGCGCACCCGATCTGCAGGCGTTCGCGCAGACGCTGCGGGCGCGCCTCGATGCGCCCGCGAACTAGACACTAATCTCGGTCCGGCGCTCCCAGCGGGAAGTTCGGGCGGAAATACCGCGCCTCCTCCACCGCCCGGGCGAAGGACGGACGGCCGAGCAAACGCGCGCGGTAGGCGCGCAGCACAGGGTAGGCCTCGGAGATCCGGTGCGTCCAGTCTGCGTAGAACAGCGCAGGTGCGGCCGCGCAATCTGCCAGCGTGAACGCCGCACCCGCGGCCCAGGCCCTGCCGTCGAGTTGCCCTTCGAGCCACGCGTAAGCGAGTTCCAGCTTGTCGCCGGCAAGCGCCACGCCTTCCTGGCGCTTCACCGGATCACCCGTCAGCGCAGCACCCACCGCGTGCTGCACCGGCGTCATGACGTGCAGGTCGAAGAAGCGGTCGAGGAAGCGCACGTCCAGTGCGGCCATCGGGTCCGCGGGCAGCAGGCGCACCGGACCCGGATGCGCGAGCTGCAGGTACTCGATGACGATGCTGGTCTCGACGATGTTGCGCTCGCCGTCCATCAGCAGCGGGAACTTGCGCAGCGGCCAGCGCCGCAGCCACTCGGCCGCGTGCTGCGGCGCGTCCGGCCCGAGGCCACGGAATTCAAAAGGTGTGCCGTTCTCGTACAGCGCGATGAGCACCTTCTGCGTGTACGACGAGAAGGCATGACCGTAGAGCACGAGAGGCATGGCAGGGGTCTCCTGATCTTGAAATAGGCGGATTGCAACATGCGCGCTGCAGGCCGTCTACACGCCCTGCTACGCTCGCTGGATGCCCGTACCCGCCTCCGACCCACCGCGCATGACCCCGGCCGTGGTGGTGCTGACCCTCACGCTGCTGCTCGGCATCCAGCCGATCTCGACCGACCTGTACCTGCCCGCGCTGCCGACCTTGCAGCGCGAGCTCGGCGCGAGCCTGAGCGCGACGCAGCTGACCCTGTCGGCGCTGATCATTTGCTTCGGCCTCGGCCAGCTCGTCTGCGGCCCGCTCGCCGACCGGTTCGGGCGCCGCCCGGTGCTGCTCGCCGGGCTCGGGCTGTACACGGTCGCGAGCGTGCTCGGCGCCATCGCGCAGAGCATTGAGGCGCTGATCGTCTGGCGCGCGTTGCAGGGCGCCGCGATGGCCGCGGCGGTGACCTGCGGGCGCTCGATCGTGCGCGACCTGTTCCAGCCGTATGAAGGCGCCCGCGTGATGTCGCGCGCGCTCGGCGGCCTCGGCCTGATCGCGATGCTCGCGCCGATGCTCGGCGGCGTGCTGGTGCAGACGCTGAGCTGGCATGCCGCGCTGCTGATGACGGCGCTGTTCGGCGCCGGTGCGCTCGCGTTCGTCGCGCTGAAGTTCACCGAAACCCTGAACGCGCCCGACCCGCAGGCCACGCGGCCGACGCGCGTGCTGCACAACTGGGCCGGCGTGCTCGGCCACCCGAGCTTTCGGGCGTGGACGGCGCTGCTGTGTTGCAGCTGGGCCGGCGTCTTCTTCCTGCTCGCGGGCTCGTCGTTCGTGTTCATCAATGTGCTCGGCACCACGCGCATCCAGTTCGGCGTGATCCTCGCGACCGTCTCGATGGCCTACGTGTTCGGCACGATGCTGTGCCGGCGCCTGCTGCTGCGCCACGGCCTGCGCGGAGCGGTGCGTCGCGGGGCAGTTCTCTCGCTCACCGGCGGCGTCGGCATGGCCCTGCTCAGCCTCGCGGGCGTGCAGACGGTCTGGGCCATCATGCTGCCGCAGTGGCTGTTCGCGGTCGGGCATGGCATTCATCAACCGTGCGGACAGTCCGGCGTGGTCGGGCCGTTCCCCGAGAAGGCCGGCACGGCAGCTTCGGTGTCGGGCTTCGCGATGATGGCCACGGCGTTCGCGATCAGCCTGTGGCTGGGTCGCGCGCCGCTGCACTCGGTGTTCCCGGTGACGCTCGGCATCGGCGCGTGCAGCATCGTGCTCGCGCTCGTCGCGTGGACGCTGGTGCAGCGCCACGGCGACGCGCATGCCCGGCCTGCGGCCGCGCAGCCGGCCCCCGTATGACGGCGCCGACGCTGCACTGCCTGTGCCTCGCCGGGCCGACGGCCTCGGGCAAGACCGCGGCCGCCCTCGCGATCGCCGCGGCGTGGAAGGACACGCGACCGATCGAGATCATCAGCGTCGATTCGGCGCTGGTCTACCGCGGCATGGACATCGGCACCGCCAAACCCAGCGCCGCCGAGCGCGCGCTCGTGCCGCACCACCTGATCGACATCATCGAGCCGTCCGAGGCCTACTCTGCCGCGCGCTTCGTGGTCGATGCGCAGCAACTGATCGCCGACATCAACGCGCGCGGCCACCTGCCGATACTGGTGGGCGGCACGATGCTGTACTTCAAGGCCTTGTTCGAGGGCCTGGACGCGATGCCCGCGGCCGACCGCGCGGTGCGCGCCACGCTGGCCGCGCAGCTCGAACGCAACGGCCTGCACGCGCTCTACCGCGAGCTGCAGCGCGTCGACCCGATCACCGCCGCGCGCCTGAAGCCGGCCGACCAGCAGCGCATCCAGCG
>JBDUAG010000303.1:0-5255 GCA_040004785.1 Burkholderiales bacterium
CCGGCCTCGACAACGAGCTGTTCTACATGGACAAGACGATGATGGTCTTCGGCGATGCGAAGAAGGTCGTCGAGGACATGGTCAAGGCGATCGAGTAGCCCGCCGCGGCGGGCCTGTCACGGTTCGTCAGTTCCTCGAATCCTGACCGCGGCCCTCGCCGCGTTCACGCTCCCTCTCACGCGGCGGCCCCTGGCCCTGTCCCCGCCCATGTGCTTGCGGCACGCGCGCGGCGGGCTCCGGGCCTGCCTGGACCGGCCGGGCCGCCGGGGGTTCCGATCGTGCCGGCGCGCGTTGCAGTACCTGCTGCTCCGGCGGTGCCGCGCGAACCTGCGGCGCGCGCTCCGGTGGCCTGGCGGACCGCTCGACGTGGTCCCGTCCGGGTGGCGGTGGAATGGCGCGCGGCGACGTCGTAGCGACGGGTGGCGCGCGCCGCATCGGGGCCTCGGCGCGCGGGACGTCCTGCCGTCCTGGTCGTCCCTCGCGCGGCGCGATCTCGCGCCGTGGCGCGGCGGTGGCGCGCGCACGCGGCGCGGCTCCCGCCTCGACGTGCTGTCTCACGACCGCATCGCGCGGCTGGTAGCGGTAGTTCTGACTCTGCAGGTACCGCTGACGCTCGACCGCAGGATACCGATCCCCCCGGTACTGCCGCTGGTAGAGCGGCAATGGGGCGGGGGCCGGGGCGGCGCCGCGGTTCCATCGGTCCCATCCGCGGTGATGCTGTTCCCAGCCAGGCCCCCAGTGGTCGCCCCAGCGCGGCGGCGCATCGGGCCGCCAGCCGCGGAAGTACACCGGCGGCCTGCGGTAGTAGCGCACCGGCACACGCAACACGTACACCGGCACGTACTCGGGCTGGATCGACGACCACGGGCCGTTGTACCAGGAGCTCGCATACCAGCTGTCGGACTCGTAGACCCAGTACATGCCGTCGTAGAAGAACAGGTTTTCCTGGAGGCCGGGGGCGTAGTAGACCGGGTAGCTTGGCACCCGCACGAGCTGCGGATATGCCGGGATGTTGATGCCGATGCTCACGCCCGGCAGCGCCACTCCGACACCGACGCTCACCTGGGCCGGGGCCGAAGACACCGCCCCGCACACCAACATCAAGGCAACGATTGCGCGGCGCATGCTTCACTCCCGTCGTTCGCGGCCCTCAGCATCCGCCGGACGGCCGGGGGAGTCAATCAGACTGGCGTGCGCGCGTCTGTAGGCGCTCTCCCACCCGGCGGCCCCGGTGGCTCAGGCGGCTCATCTCAGGCGGCCAACAGCGTCGCCACCTCGGCCGCCGAACGCACGCCGAGCTTGGCATAGACGCGCGCCCGGTGGACTTCGACGGTGCGCACCGAGACGTGCAGCTCGTCGGCGATGACCTTGTTGAGCTTGCCGGCGGCCACGCGCTGCATCACCTCGTGTTCGCGCTCGGTCAGGCTCGCCAGTCGCGCCGCGCGTTCCTCGCTGCGGGCGTCGGTCTGGTGCATCGCGGTGTCGACCGCAAGCGCCTGCTCGATGCGAACGGCGAGCGCGTTGTCGCTGTAGGGCTTCTCCAGAAAGTCGAACGCACCGTTCTTCAGAGCCCCCACCGCCATCGGGATGTCGCCGTGCCCGCTCAGGAACAGCACCGGGTTGCGCAACCGCCGCGCGCTCAACTCCTCGAACACGCGCAGGCCCGACATCGGCTCCATCCGCACGTCGAGCACGAACACGCCGGCTAGTGGCCGCGGCGTGGCATCGACTGCGGCGAGCAACTCGGCGCCGTTCGCAAACGCGCGCACGGCGAGCCCGCGCGAGGCGAGCAGGAAGCCGAGGGCGTCCAGCACCGCGGCTTCGTCGTCGAGCAGGTAAACGATACCCCCGCTCATGCCGCTTCCTCCAGTGCCGCCACCGCGACCGGCAGGTCGACCGGCAGCGTCAGCGAGAACCACGCGCCACCGCCCGGTGATTCGACCGCGTCGAGTGCGCCGTGGTGCGCCTCCAGGATCGAGCGGCAGATGGCCAGCCCCATGCCCATGCCTTCGGCCTTGGTCGAGTAGAACGGCGCACACAGGTCTTCGATGCGCCGGCCCTGCAGGCCCGGGCCGTTGTCGCGCACGTCGATGCGCACGAAGCGCGCGTCGGGGCTGCACAGCGTGCGGGCTTCGATCTGGCGCGGGCGATCGGGCGAGGCGGGCAGCTCGGCGAGCGCGTCGCAGGCGTTGCGCACGAGGTTGATGACGACCTGCTCGATCAGCACCGCATCGGCCACCACCGGCGGCAGGCTGGTCTCGAGCAGCAGCGTGATCTGCACCTGCTGGCGCGCCAGCTCGCGCCGCAGCAGATCGACACCGCCCTCGACCACCTCGTTCAGCGAGCAGGTTTCGAGCTGCGGCTCGCGCCGGGTGAGGAACTGGCGGATGCGCTGGACGATGCGCCCGGCGTGCGCGGCCTGTTCGCCCAGCCGCTGCAAGGCGCGCAGCACGGCCGGGTCGGGCGCAGGCTGAGATGCATCGGCGCGCTGCAGCGAATTCAGCACGCCGGCGTTGTAGCTGGAGATTGCGCTCAGCGGCTGGTTCAGCTCGTGCGCCAGGGTCGAGGCGATCTCGCCGAGCATGGTCAGGCGCGCGTGGTGCGACATCAAATCGGTCTGACGGCGCTCGCGGTCTTCGAGGCGCTTGCGATCGGTGATGTCGAGCACCGAACCCATCCAGCCGATGTGCCGGCCGCTGGCATCGACCAGCGGTGCCTCGAACACGATCACGTCGAGCAGCCGCCCCGTCTGGTGGTGCCAGCGCGTCTCGTAACCGCTGCGCGGTGCGTCGCCGGCCATGTTGCGGCGATGTCGCTGCATCGATTCCTCGATCGAATCCGGCGGCCAGTAAGGCATCGGCGGCAGCAGGCCGTGCAGGGCCTCGGGCGTGTGCCCGACCATGTCGGCGAACGCGCGGTTCACGAACACCAGCCGGCCATCGAGGTCGCGCGCGCGCAGACCGACGGTCAGCGAATCTTCCATCGCGCTGCGCCACGCGGCTTCGGTGCGCCACGCCGCCTCGGCGCGCGAGACGTCGAGCACCTGGCGCCGCAGCATCCAGGTGATCGCGGCGATCAGCGCGACGAAGCCAGCCACCATCGCCATCGGAAAACTGCGGTACCAGGGCGTGATGCGGTCGCGCGCGATCAGTTCGAGGAAGCCGTCGGTGAGTGTCGGTTCCAGGCTGATGCGGTGCGATTGACGCCGACCCGCGTTGCGGCCGGGATCGCGCCCTTCGGTCGTCGAGGCCATCACGTCGCCGAAGCTGTCGACGAGGCGCACGTCGTACTTGCGTGCCAGCCACCACGGCACGTTCTGGCGCAGCATCTCGGTCGGCGAGTAGCGCGCGATCAATGCGCCGCCCGAGGCCATCGGCACGCGCAGGTGGGCCGACAGGCCGGAGCGGGCCAGCGTCGGCAGGTCCGGTCGCGGCGCGAGCTCGGGCACGTGCGCGACGATGCGGTTGCTCGCGTCGAGCCAGGTCAGCCCGACCCAGAAGCGGTGCAGGCCCTGCTGCACCTCGGGCGCGGCGCCGAAAGAGTCGGCGGCGATTTGACGACGCTCGAGGTTGGCCGCGAACTCCGTCAGCAGTTCGGTCTCGTGCTCGATGCGCGCGCTGACCAGGTTCTGCAGCGAGAGCGAATCCGAGATCAGCTCGCTGCGCTGCTCCTCCAGCTCGCCCTGTTCGGTGGCGCGCAGCCAGGTCAGCACGGCGGCGACGAAGGCCAGCGAGATCAGCAGCGGCAGCGCCCACAGCCCGCGCCGCAGCGCCGGGCGCGGCGGCAGCGCCAGCGCTGGCCGCGGCGGCGGGGTCACGAAGGCGGGCTGCTCGCTCATGTCGGGAAGTCTAGGCGCGGCATGCGTGGAGCCACAAATGTGGAACTCCACAATTCCGCGCCACCAGGCGTTCGACCCAGAATCGCGGCACAAGACCCAGTTCAACCGACAGGAGACAAGCCATGTCGATCGCCTTCACCCGCCGGGTGGCCGTTGCCGCCGGTGTGCTCGCCATGTTCGCCTCGGGCGCTGCCCTCGCGCAGGCGCCCATCATCATCAAGTTCAGCCACGTCGTCACACCCGACACGCCCAAGGGCAAGGCCGCGCTCAAGTTCAAGCAGCTGGCCGAGGAGGCGACCAAGGGCCGTGTCAAGGTCGAGGTTTACCCGAACAGCCAGCTCTACAAGGACAAGGAAGAATTGGAAGCGCTGCAGCTGGGCGCGGTGCAGATGCTGGCGCCCTCGCTGTCCAAGTTCGGGCCCTTGGGCGCCAAACAGTTCGAGATCTTCGACCTGCCCTATATTTTTCAGACCGAGGAGCAGTTCGTCCAGGTCACCAGCGGCAAGATCGGCCAGGAGCTGATGACCAGCCTGGAGAACAAGAGCATCAAGGGTCTGGCGTACTGGAGTGGCGGCTTTCATGTGTTCTCTGCCAACAAGCCGCTGCGCAAACCCGACGACCTGAAGGGCCTGAAGATGCGCATCCCCTCCAGCAAAGTCCTTGAAGCCTCGTTGCGCACGATGGGGGCGCTGCCGCAGGTGATGCCGTTCTCGGAGGTCTACCAGGCGATGCAGTCGGGCGTGGTCGATGGCACCGAGAACATCCTGTCCAGCTACACGACACAGAAGTATTTCGAGGTGCAGAAGCACATCACCCTGACCAACCACACGCACACCGGCTACGCGCTGATCATCAACAAGAAGTTCTGGGACGGCCTCGCCCCCGACCTCCAGGCCGCGCTGAACACCGCCGTCAAGCAATCCACCGAGTACGAAGCGCAGCTCGTGTCGCAGGAGAACAAGGACGCACTCGCCGAGCTCAAGGCCTCGGGCAAGACCCAGGTCCAAGACCTGACGCCGGCCGAGCGCGAGGTCTGGCGCAAGACGCTGTGGCCCGTCCACAAGGAAATGGAATCGCGCATCGGCGCGGGTCTGTTGAACCAGGTCTACCAGGCCACCGGCGTGGCGCACTGACCGCCCCTCTTTTACTTCCCGCAGGAGATTGACACCATGACCCACACCACCCGCCGTGCCGTGCTCGCCATCGCCGCTGCGTTCGCCTTCGCCGCGCCCGCGATCAGCCAGGCGCAAGCGCCGATCATCATCAAGTTCAGCCACGTGGTCGCGCCCGACACACCCAAGGGCAATGGCGCGCTGAAGTTCAAGGAGCTCGCCGAGGCGCGCACCAAGGGCAAGGTCAAGATCGAGGTCTACCCGAACAGCCAGCTCTACAAGGACAAGGAAGAGCTCGAAGCGCT
>JBDUAG010000304.1:0-5250 GCA_040004785.1 Burkholderiales bacterium
GCCACGACATCCTGCGCGAGATCCTGCGCGAGGCGCGCCAGTTCAATCCGAAGGAGTTTCGCGTGATCGCCTCGGCGACGGTGGTCGAGATGTTGCTCGATGAAGAGAGCCCGCACCTCGCGGGCCTGAGCGACTTCATCGGCAAGCCGATCTCGCTGCAGGCCGAGCCGCTGGGCTCGCCCGAGCAGTACGACATCGTGCTGCTGTGATCAGGCTGGCTTCACCGCCTCCAGCTCCCACAGGAAGTGCGTCAGCCGACCCCGGCGGCGGCGATTCAGCAGGCGCAGCTTCTGGCGCAGCGTGAGCGGCTGTGGGATCAGCGAATCCATGTACACCACCCACTCGGCGCGCAGCGCATTGAAGTTGCCGTCGAAGCCGTAGATCTGGCCGAGCCGGCCGTCGCCGCAGAAGTATTCGTGGGTGTGCTCGGTGATGGTGTTGACGTGCGTCGGGTCGACGAACGCGGCCTGGTTGGGGTAGGCCGGGGTCAGCGCATAGAGCCGGCCGCCCGGGGCCAGCACGCGCCAGATTTCGCTCATCAGCACGATGAACGGGAACCACGTGGAGCGGCTGTCGGTCGTGGTGAGCAGGCGCGGTACGTGCTCGATGAAGTCGAAGGCCGAGACTGAACCGAAGTGGTTGTCAGGGTACGGAATCGGGTCGAGCACGACATTCGCGCAGCGGAATTCGGCCTCGGGCGTCGATTCGAGCTGGCGGATGTCGACGCCGCAGAGCTCGCGCCGGCCATACGGGTTGCGCGGCGACAGGCCGCAGCCGAGGTCGAGGTGGCGGTCGGGCAGGGTGGGCATGGCGCGGTCTCGGGTGGCGGTCGTCATGGAGCGGGCGGGGAGGCCGGCGGGGTCGGGAAGTGCGGTGCGATTCCGTCTGCCCGCAGTGTGCGGCGCAGGTCGCGCGTGCGCCAGCGCCAGCGCCAGCGCTTGAACGGGCTCTTCGCCTCGTCGTGCAGCAGCGCGGCGAATCGCCACGCGGCGCGCTCGCGCAGGGCCGGCGTCCAGCCGCTGGCGAGCGCGGCCGCGACGAGATGACGCAATGCCCGTTCGTTGCCGCGGCGCACATGCTCGAACTTCGCCTGCGAGTGGCGCTCGCGCAGCAGGTCGCGGTTGCGCCGCATCAGTTGCTTCTGCGCCGAGCCCATGTCCGAGAAGGACGCGCTGCCGACGTGGGCGATGAAAACGTCCTCCGCGATCACCTGGGTGCGGCCGATCGCGCGCAGGCGCAGGCTGAAATCGAAATCCTCGAAGTAGCCGAGGCCAAAGCTCGTGTCCAGGCCACCGAGCTGGTGCCACACACTGCGCTGGATCGCGACGCAGAAGAAGTCGGTGCGGTAGGTCGGGGTGAACAAGCCGGTGGGGTGGCTCATCGCCATCGCACCGACCTCGGCGACGCGCAACAGCGGCAGGCCAGGGAGCGGCAGACACTGGCCGTTGCCGGCCGCGTTCGTGACCGGGCCGAGCATGGCGACCTTGCCGGGCACGCGGGCCAGCGCGGCGAGCAGCGCGTCGATCGCCCCGGGCGGGAACAGCGTGTCGCTGTTGACGAGGCAGACCCACTCGCCGGTGGCGATGCCCACGCCCACGTTCATGCCGCCGCCGAAACCGAGGTTGGTGGGCATCGGCAGGTAGTGGGCGGTCGGGTGCTGCGCGGCCCAGGCGGCGCATTGCGCGGCCGTGCCGTCCGTCGAGCCGTTGTCCACCAGGATCAACTCGATGCGCGGGTCGCCGAGCGCCGCGGTCAGCGTCGCGAGGCAGGGACCGGTCGTCGTGTCGAAGCGCTTGTACGACAGCACCACGAGCGACAGCTTGAGGATCGTGTTCACCAGGCCTCCCCCAGTCGCCGGCGCCAGCGCTTGAAGCGCCGGCTCATCAAGGATGCGGCCGAGCGCGCGCCGGGCGCGTCGAGCTCGAACTCCCAGTTCGACTGGTACACCGCGCCAAGAAACTGCTGCGCCAGCGTCTGCGGCGTCTCGCCCTGGCGCTTCATCGCGAAGTACTGCCACTCATGATGGTAGACGCGGAACAGCGGCTCGATCGCGTCGATCGGGATGCTCCGGTAGGCCAGCAGCGCCTCGCCGTACCAGCGGATCTCGGCGGGGGCGGCGTCGACCGCGTCCCACAGCGTCCAGCCGCGCGGCGCCAGAAAACGTTCGTGCAGGTCGTTCCAGACGCGCGCCGACCACAGGGTCGGCGTCGGGCCGAAATCGAGATCGGGGCCGACGCGGCCGAACAGTGTCTTCACACGCTCGCTGTCGTCGCGAAAGTGCCTGAACACGTCGGCGTGGCCGCGGTTCAACGCGAGCTGCATCAGCTCGCGCGACTGGTGCATCAGCGTGTATGGGTGGCCGGCCGGGGTGAGGAAGTCGCTCAGATGGACGTCGCGCAGGAACACCGTGTCCGAGTCCATGCACAGCCAGCTCTCGCAGCCTAGCAAACGCCAGGCGTCGGCCTTGACGACCTGCTGCAGGCGATTGCCGGGGGTATTGCGGTAGCGCGCCAGCAGGTCACGCGGACCGGCCTGCGGGTGGCTGCGCACGACGTCCTCGTCGCTGACGAGCTGCACCGCGTGGCCCGACGCGAGCTCGCGAAAGACGCCTATGTCGGCCTCCGGAATGGCGATCACGATAGGCAGGCGCTCGGGGTTGTGTTGCGCGATCGAGTCGAGCAGCCGCTTCACCCGCAGCGCGTCGCCGCGGTACGACTTGCACAGCAGCACGAACGCGTCAGCCATGGTCCACCGCCTGAAGAATGCGCTGCACTGCCGCGGCCACCGTGACCGGCGGCGTGGTCACGTCGGGCAGCGCGCCGGCGCGCCAGCGCTCGACCGCCGCCTCGAGCGCCGCCTCGACCGCGGCCGGGTCGGTGGCCGAGGCGATCCAGCCGCCATGCTCGACCACCAGCGCGTCGAGCTGCGGGTTCAGGTGGGTCAGTGCCAGCACCGGCCGGCGTGCCCAGAAGTATTCGTAGAGCTTGGACGGGATGTATTCGGCGCAATCGGGAATCGTGCCGTGCAGCATCAGCAGCGTGTCCATCTGCTGCATGCGCTGCATCACGCGGGCCCGGCCCGACAGGCCGGTCTGCGGGTCGAACTCCAGCCGCCCGATGCAGTCGACCACGTCAGCGAGCGCCAGCGATTCGCGCTGCAGCGCGGCGTCCGGATCGAGCGCGCTGCCGTAGACCTCGACGCGCAACAGCGCGCGCAATTCGGGCCGGCGTGCCAGCAGTGCGGCGAGTCCCTGCAGCGTGGGGGTGAGGCTGCGTGTTTCCGAGAGCGACCCGAAATGCCCGAGAACGAAGTGCGGGCCGCGCACATAGGCCGTGTGCACCACCGGCGGCTCGGCGCCGGGGAACACCACGATGCCGCGCGCGCCGAGTTCGGGGTGGCGGCGCCGGGCGGCCTCGAGAGCGCCGTCGGTGAACCACCAGGCGAGGTCGGCATCGCGGCAGATGCGCGCTTCGAGGCGCGCGAAGAAGCGCTCCATCCGCGTCACGATCGGGCGACCTGGGACGAGCAGCGGGTCGTGGATCTCGGCGATCCAGCGGCAACCGGTGCTCCGCTTCAGCCACCAGCCGGCGAGGTGTGCCGAGAAGACTCCACCGGTGCTGTAGACCAGATCGATGTGGCCGCGGCGTATCAGCCGCAGCCCGCGCACCAGCGCGGGCAGTGCCCAGGACCACTGGCTGCGCAGCCCGGTGAGCAGCCGCTCGAGCACGATGAAGGGCGCCAGCACGACGCTGGCGAGCAGCATCGCCACCCGGTAGGCGCTGCCGCGCTCCCAGCGCCGCGCGAGCAGGTGCCGCAGGTCGAAGCGCAGCCCGGCCGGGCCCCATGGCAACAGCTGGTAGTGCGGAAAGTGCAGGTCGTGCGTGCCCATCACGCTGCTGAGCACGACGGGCTTCACGCCGGCGGCGAGCAGGTGCGGCATCTTGTCGGTGATGGTCACGCTTTCGGCCCGTCCGTCGACATTGAAGGCATGCGACAGGATCAACCAGCGGCGCAGCGGCGCGGCGTCGGCCGTCATGCGAGGGCGTCGCCGGCGAGGGCCACCGCCGGCTTGAACTTCAGCGTGAAGCGGGCGCGCAGGTGCGCCTTGGCGAGCCGCGAGCGATCGGCGTCGTTCAGCGCCCGGCCGGCGAGCGCGACCTCGAGTTCGACCGACTCGCCGCGATGCAGGCAGATCTGGTCGAAGTCGCGTTGGCTGATGCCCCATTTGTGCAGGAACTGCAGGCGCCCGTCGTTCTTCACGATGCGCTGCGTCGATACGCAGGCGAAGTGGTAGACGAAGCTGTCGCCCAGGCCGATGAAGGTTCGGCAGCCGGCATGCCACAGCTTCATCGAGAGATCGTTGTCGCTGCTCATGCCGGGCGAGAGCTCGGTGCTGTAGCCGCCGACTTCCGTCCACATCCAGCGCGGCAGCAGCGTTGGCGGCCAGGTGGAGCCGAGCCAGTGCGAGCGCTTGAAACTCGGCAGCGCCTGGATCAGCTCGGCCTCGCGGAAGCTCGCCACGTCGCGACCGAAATCGGCGGCCACGGAGCAGCGGTTGCCACCGCTGCCGGGCTCGATCATCGTCGACGAGAGCATGAAGCGTTGGCCGTCGAGGCGCTGCGCGACCTCGATCAGGCGCGTGTCCCATCCGGGCAGCACCGCCATGTCGTCGTTCAGGTACAGCAGATGCGGCCGGGTCGCGAGCGCGGCAACCTGGTTCACCGCGAAGCAGATGCCGACGTTGCCGGGGCTCGTGGTGTGCGCCAGGCCTTCGCGGCGCACCCATTCGAGCGTGCCGTCGGAGCCGTCGTTCACATGGACGAGGATCTCGTGCGCATGCGCCGAATGGCGCCGGATCGTGTCGACCGCGAGCTGCAGGAACGGCAGGTTGTTCCAGGTGGGGATGATGATCGAGAACATCGGCGCGGCGTCGTCAGGCTTTCGGCGGGCGCGGCAGGCGCCCCATCAGGTAGAACTCGTCGTTCGGCCGCATCGAGGTGAAGTTGGCCATGCGGTTCGAGAGGCCGAACAGCGCGGTGATGCCGGCGATGTCCCAGGCGTCTTCGTCGGTGAAGCCGTGCTCGTGCAGCGCGGCGAGGTCGTCGTCACCCAGCGCATACGACGCGTTGCAGACCTTCATCGCGAAGCCGAGCATCGCCCTCTGGCGCGGCGTGATGTCGGCCTTCAGGTAGTTCGTCGCGAGCTGGTCGGCGATCATCGGCGCCTTCTCGTAGATGCGCAGGATCGCGC
>JBDUAG010000012.1:0-17695 GCA_040004785.1 Burkholderiales bacterium
TGTTCCGCATCCGCGCCGACATGCGCCAGTGGCTCTGGGGCCTGCAGTTCCTGCGCGAGTGCACGCCGGCGCGCACCCGCCACAATATCGGCCAGATCGTGCGCTTGGGCACCTACAGCCGAGACACACTGCAGGCACTGCGCCGCGACATCGGCATCGAATACGACGAACGCACACAGGGCATCCTGCACTTCTACACCAGCCAGAAGGAGTTCGATGGCGCCGACGGCCCGGCGGCGCAGATGCGCGAGCTCGGGTGCGACCGGCGCGTGATCTCGGCTGACGAGGCCGTGAAGCTCGAGCCCGCGCTGCGCCACATCCGGCCCCAACTCGCCGGTGCCACCTACACCGCCGAAGACGAGTCGGGCGACGCGAACAGCTTTGCGCGCGGTCTCGTCGAACGCTGCCGCGCCGATGGCGTGCAGTTCCTCATGAGCCACACGGTCACCGCGCTGCGCGAGGCCGGCGGGCAGATCGATCACGTCGAAGCCACCGATGCCGAAGGCCGCTTCCAGCGCGTGCGGGGCGATGCCTACGTGCTGGCGATGGGCAGCCTGAGCCCGTTGTACGCATCGCCTCTCGGCATCCACTTGCCGATCTATCCGGCCAAGGGCTACTCGGTGACGCTGCCGGTGAAGGACGCCTCGATGGCGCACCAGGTGTCCCTGACCGACGACGAGTACAAGCTCGTGTTCTCACGCCTGGGCGACCGGCTGCGCATCGCCGGCACGGCCGAGCTGAACGGCTACGACCGCGACCTGAACCGCGTCCGCTGCGAAGCCATCGTCAAGCGCACCGAGGAGCTGTTCCCCGGCGCCGGTGACACCGAGCAGGCACAGTTCTGGACCGGCCTGCGGCCCGCCACACCGTCGAACGTGCCCATCATCGGCCGCTCGAAGCTGCCGAACCTGTACCTGAACACCGGCCACGGCACGCTGGGCTGGACTCACTCCTGCGGATCGGGCAAGAGCATCGCGCGCATCGTCAGTGGCTTGGCGCCCGAAGTGGACTTCGCATTTCAGGGCTTGCCCCGAAGCCCGGCGGTCAGAGCGCGGGCTAGGTCGATGCCGGCGTGATCATGATCGCGCTACCGGGCGCGAGCGCGAGCGACGAGTTGCTGTCGAATCTCGACCAGCTTCGCCTTCAGACGACGCTCGTTGATCGGTCCGACACGCAACAGCATCTTCTGGCCCGCCGACAGCGATTCGAGCTCGGGATCGGCGAACTGATATCGAACCCAGGGGCGCTCCGACGGAATGGGCCCCTTGACCTCGGTCAGTGTCACCTTCACCGGATAGGTGGCGTCGGGCGTTGACAGCAGCTTGTCGATGACCTCGATGAACCGGTCGTTGAAGTAGCCCTTCGAATAGCCCAGGTCCTGGTAGGCCTGTTGAATCAGCGGGTACATGCGGACGTAGAGATCGACGGCGCGACCGATGTCGACTGTCTCCGCCAACAGCACGAACGGCGAGTAGCGCAAGCTGTTGTCGGCGGCAATCACCGCCGCGTTTTCGCGCCCTTCGACGGTGAAGCGGCCTTTCGTGGGGTTGATGGGCCACAACATCGGTGCCGCGTGCTCGCGTCCGAGGTTGTCGATGGTCGCGACGAACCGCCGGGCGAATTCATCGGTGTGGAAGAACGACGTAACCGCCTTCTGGCCCATCAACTCGACCAGCGCCTGCGGGATGTCCGCCGCACCCATCGCGGTGGTCGCAGGCGTCGGTTCGATCGGATGCAGGATGATGGTCTCCGCGGAGACAGTCGAAGCAGGCCCCGGCGATGTGATCGCGGCGGATTCTGGCGCCGCTGGGGCCGGTTGGGGCATGGATCGGGTGGGTTTGCTGATCCACAGATAGGCCCCGCCAAGCACCACGAGGACGGACAGCAAGACCGCGAGCCAAAGGTGCTTTTTCATGACGGCACTCTACATTTGTGCAAGCAGAGATGATTGGTCCCAGCCTGAGATTTTCAACCGAATCTGGTGTCAGGGTTTCTGCCGCGAGTTCGACCGATTCGGTGGTGCCTCGAGTACCGCCAATCCATGATTGGCCAAAAGATCGCGATCGCTATCGTCCTTCAGGGCCACCCCGCTGGCACCCAGGTGCTTCGCCTCGACGATCAGCCAGGCCAGCTTTCTGGCCGCCTCCGAGAGTTGCAACCCTTCAGGTCTGATGTTCGAAACACAGTTGCGCTCGGAATCCGCGCGGCCGGTGCGCGGCGCCCAGGTGAGGTACGCGCCCATGCTGTCGGGCGAGGACAGCCCGGGCGCTCACCGATGCGTATCACCACCCCGCGCGCGCGAAACGCCTCGGCGATGGGGTCGCTCAACGCCACGCGCGCCTGCCTTGCAACCACCACCGGGCCGACGCTGAACCCCTGCCGCTTCAATGGGGGGATCAATTGCTGCAGCAAGCCGGCCGCGTGGCGCTGAACCGCGCGTGCTGAGAGTCCGTCCCCGACGACGAACAAGACGTCGATCGATTCCTCCGGCGTCTTGACGGCGACATCTTGCAGCGCGGCTTCGCTCGCGGTCGACAGGCGCCGCCCCAGGTCCGGCCGCCGGATGTAGGTGGGCCGGTCCATCGCGGCGCTGTGAACGTCGATCGTTGATAAGCCCTGGGCCGACAACTCGGCACGCAGTGCTTCCACGTCGAGCGGCTCGTGGACCGCGTCGCGCGCCTGTGCGTGCGCGACGCCGAAGCGCAGCAACTCGGCGGTGGGCATGCTGTCGCCGCTGCTGCCGATCGCGATGCGGGCCGAGGCGTGGCGACGCAGCTCGACCCACGGATCGGGTCGATTGGGGCTTCTCATGAGTGGTGCTCCGGCTTCAAATTCCTGCGCGGCTTGCGTCCGCAAGCAAGGGGTGCTGCGCGTTTGGCGCGAGGCGTCGTCCGTCGCTGTCGGCGATGCCGACCCGTTCGAGCCACGCTTCGAACTCCGGCGCGCGCTTCAGGCCAAGGATCTCGCGCAGCACCAGCGCGTCGTGGAACGAGGTGCTCTGATAGTTCAGCATCACATCGTCGGCGCCGGGCACGCCCATGATGAAGTTGACGCCGGCCGAACTGAGCAACACCATCAGGTTGTCCATGTCGTCGGAGTCGGCCTCGGCGTGGTTGGTGTAGCAGATGTCGCAGCCGAGCGGCAGGCCGAGCAGCTTGCCGCAGAAGTGGTCTTCGAGACCAGCGCGGATGATCTGCTTGCCGTCATAAAGATACTCGGGCCCGATGGGCCAACGACCGTGTTGGCCAGCAACGGCTCGAACGCGCGTGCGACCGCGCAGGCCCTCGCCTCGAGGGTTTGTTGGTCGACCCCATGATGGGCGCTGGCCGAAAGTGCCGAGCCTTGCCCGGTCTCGAAGTACATGACGTTGTCGCCGACCGTGCCGCGCTTCAGCGACCGCGCCGCATCGTTGGCTTCGCGCAGCAACGCCAGGTTGATGCCGAAGCCCTTGTTGGCCAGCTCGGTGCCGGCCACAGACTGGAACACCAGATCGACCGGCACGCCGGCTTCGATCATGCGCATCGTGTTGGTCACGTGCGTGAGCACGCAACTCTGCGTCGGGATCTCGTAGCGTTCGATCACCTCGGCGAGCATGTTCACGAGCGACCCGAGCACGGCCCTGCTGTCGCTGGCCGGATTGATGCCGACGACGGCATCGCCGCTGCCGTACAACAGACCGTCGAGCATCGATGCGGCGATGCCGCGCAGGTCGTCGGTCGGGTGATTGGGCTGCAGGCGGACCGCAAGCCGACCGGGCAAGCCGAGCGTGTTGCGAAACCGTGTGACCACACGGCACTTGCGCGCCGCGACGATCAGATCCTGGTTGCGCATCAGCTTGCTCACCGCCGCAACCATCTCGGGTGTGAGGCCGGGCGCCAGGGCGGCGAGTGCGGCGGGCGTCGCATGCCCAGACAACAACCAGTCGCGCCAGCCGCCGACCGTCAGGTGCGCGACCGGTGCGAAGGCGAGGGCGTCGTGCGTCTCGACGATCAGGCGCGTCACCTCGTCGACCTCGTAAGGCACGACCTGCTCGTTCAGGAACGTTCGCAGCGGCAGATCGGCGAGCGCGACGCGCGCGGCCATGCGCTCTTCGTCCGATTCGGCCGCGATGCCCGCGAGCTGGTCGCCGGAGCGCTCGGGCGTGGCCTTGGCGAGCAGCGTCGTCAGGTCGGCGAAGCGGTACACGCGGTTCGAGATCGTGTGGGCGTAGGTCATGCGCGATCCCCGTCAGGTCATCGGTCGAAACGCCGCGGCGAGTACGCATCCAGCGCGTGCGCGACGGATCGTCCGGCGAGCTCATCGGCGACCAGGCCGGCGGTGACGGCGGCCAGCGTCAGCCCGAGGTGTCCGTGGCCGAAAGCAAGCATCACAGCCGGTACGCCGCGAGCGCGGCCGATGACCGGCACCGTCGGGCATCGACGGCCGAAACCCCACCCATCGCGAGGTCGGTTCGGGCAATGACCCGAAGAGTGCTCGTGCACCGCGATCGAGCTGCGCCCAGCGTTGCGGATTCGCGGCGCGAGCGGTCCCGCCGAATTCGACCAGCCCCGCCACCCGCAGCCGCCCGGCCATCGGCGTGGCATACACCTCGCGCTCGACCGGGCAGACGGGCCGACGCACGGGCAGGGGATCGACGGCATATTCGACGTGGTAACCGCGCTCCGTGTCCAGGGGCACGTCTTCTCCAGCCTGTCGGGCCAGGTCGAGCGAGTGCGCACCGGCGGCGATCACCACCTGTCCCGCGCGCACACGCTGCACTTCGCCATCGCCATTGCCTTCGAGTTCGAGTTCGAGCGTGATACCGGTTGGGTCGGCCTGCAAGCGAACCGCGCGTGCACGCAGCTGGCGCGCCCCGCGTCGCTCGGCGGCGGCCGCCATGCGCTGCATCAGCGTTGCCGGAGACGCGAGGTGCATGGCGTCGGGGAAGAAGACGCCATGCCGACCCAGCGGTGCGAGCGCGGGCTCGAGTCGCCCCACCTCGGCGGGTGACAGCGGCTCCTGCTTCACGCCATGCTCAGCGCGCAAGCGGAAGTCGAAGGCGTCGATCGACGGCGGCGCTTGGTAGAGGTAGAGACAGCCCTCGCGTCGAACGATGTCCTCGCAGTCCAGCGCGGCCCATCGTCGCTCCCACGCGGGGGCTGCCTGCGCAAGCAGCGGGGCGAGCGCTCGTGCGCTGGCCGTCGCCGCCGACGTGCTCGATGCGCGGACGAATCGCCACAGCCACGGCAGCATCGCCGACACGGCCGAGGCCGGCATCGACAGCGGACTGTCCGGATCGAGCAGGAGACGCGGCAATGACCACATCACCTGCGGCGTCGCGACCGGCACGCAGCCGTAGCCGGCAATCGTGCCGGCGTTGCCGAACGATGCGCCGGAGCCCGGCCCGTTCGGATCGATGAGCACCACGTCGCGACCGTCGTCGCGCAGCCGCAAGGTCGTCGCGAGCCCGATGACGCCGGCACCGACGACTGCGATCTCGACGTCCTGCGTGCTCATGTCAGTACCGCCCGGCCGTTCCGAAGGTACTGAACGCCCCCTCGGGGCGCCCCTGCGTCGAGGCTGTCCGCGTTCAATAAAATCCGACTCGGCCGGCGTAGCGCTCCTCGCGCTCCCTGTCATACCGTTCAGCGTCAAACTCCTGGCCCTGGATCGCACGGTGAACCTGGCCGCCTGTGGGCATCGTGGTCGGATCGACAAAGCGCTGCGGATCCCACAGGTGCGAGCGCAGGAACGCCTTTGAGCATTGCGTGTAGGCCTCATCGATGTCAATCAGGACGCCCAGCGTCGGCGGCTTGCCCTCGACGGCGCAGGGGGCGAGCAACTCTGCGTCGACGGTGATCGTGGCGTGGCCGTTCACGCGGAACGTGTCGGTGGCGCCGGGCACGATGAAGAGGAGGCCGACATGCGGATTCGCCAGCATGTTGCGCAGCGAATCCGCGAGCCGGTTGCCGGGGCGTTCGGGAATGAGCAACGTGCGGTCGTCGAGGATGCGCACGAACCCAGCGGGATCGCCCCGCGGGCTGAGGTCACAGTTTCCGGCGAGATCGCTGGTGGCGATGCACACGAAGGGCGCGCGCTCGATGAAAACGCGAGTCATCGCGTTCAGGCGATTGCTGATCTTGGCGCAAGTCAGCTCGGCGGGTATTCCGATGAGCGCACGCAGTTGCTCTTCGGTGTTGATGATCTTGGGGGTGAGGCGATGTGCTGAAGCGGAGGTCATCTGTTCACTCGGCAAGTAGACGGTGGAGCACCATTGTGCCGCCCGGCAACGAACGCGCTTCGCTTGGAAGTGAACGACGCGGCTGTGATCATGCGAGCGTGTCGGAGCCTTGCTTGACACGCAGGACGAGGCGTCCCACCGCTTGGCGTCTTGCGAGTTGGCGCAGGCCATCCGCGAACGACCCGATGGGCAGCACGCCCGCAACTCGGGGGCGAAGGATGCCTTGCGCCACCGCGGCGAACAGTCGCTCGTCCGCGGCGCGGCTTTGCTGTGGCTCGCGCTCCGCCCAGGGGCCCCAATAGCATCCGACCACGCTGTAGTTCTTCAGCAGTGGCAGGTTCATGGCGAGGCTGGGTATGTCGCCGCTGGCGAACCCGATCGGCAGAATCCGTCCGCCCCAGGCCATCACCCGCGATACCGTGGCGAACAGCGAACCGCCCACGTTGTCGAAGTACACGTCCACACCGCGGCCCTGTGTCAATTCAAGCAGCCGGTCGCGCACGGGTTCGCCGGAGTAGTCGATGATGTGGGCCGCACCCTGCTCGCGTGCCGCGCCGCCCTTGGCCACCGAGCTGACGCCCGCAATGATCGTGGCGCCCATCTGGCGCGCCACGTCGACCGCTGCCAGGCCGACACCGCCCGCCGCACCGCTCACGAAGACGGTTTCCCCCGCGCGCAGTTGCGCGCGCGTTTCCAACGCATAGCGGGCCGTGCCGTAGGCGTAACGCACGGTCGCGCCGATCTCGAAGCCCACGCCGTCGGGAAGCTTCACGATGCGTCGCTCGGGTGCCACCATGCGCTCGGCCATGCCACCTTGCCAGTCGCTGCGGGCCACGCGGTCGCCCACGCGCACATGCCGGACGCCATCGCCCACGGCCAGCACCACGCCCGCGGCGTCGGTACCCGGCACGAACGGCAGGTCGGGCTTTCTCTGATAGAGACCGGCCACCATCAGCGTGTCCATGAAGCTCAGTGCAGCAGCGTGCACGTCGACCAGCACTTGGCCCGGGCCGACGACAGGGTCCGCCAACTCCCCCAGCTCGAGTGCGTCTATGCCGTCGAAGCGGCTGCAGATCACGGCGCGCATCTCAGCGCAGCGCCGTCACGCGGACCGTGACGACTTCGGCTGTGGCGCACTCCACCGAACCTTGGAGCACCCTGCACGTCACGACGGACTTGCGCTCGCCATGCTCCACGAGCCGCGCGCGCAGTTCCAGCGGCCGAACCACCGATGCTGGCTTGAGGTAGTTCACGCGCAGGCTGCCGGTCACCACCACGAACGGTGGAGGGCCGCTGTTCAGGTCAAGGCCGGCATCCCGGCAACGCAGCGACAGCGACGCCCAGATGGCGTGGCAATCCACCACCGACGCGATCGTGCCGCCATAGACGCAACCCGGGTACCCGATGTGCTCCGGCTTCGGTTGCCAGAGGCAGACGAACTCGTCGCCTTCCCAACGGCTCTTGATGTGCAAACCGTGTGCATTGAGCGTGCCGCAGCCGAAGCAATGGCCCGGCAGGCGGTCCTGCAAGGGGCGGCCATCGTCGAAAAGGTCGATGCTCGCCTCGGATGCGCTTTGTCTCGGTGAATCGATGATGCTGTGTTCCACGGTTCCCTCCTCAAATGCTGTTCGAACGACCGCCCGATTCCGTCGGAACCGACCGATCGCCGGCCCCGCGCCTCGGCGATCTCGCGCGTGGAATGGGCATGCCGACTTGCTCGCGATACTGGCGATAGCGCTCGCCAAACAGCCGGAGAAGGTCGCGTTCCTCGAACGCGATGCCGACCAGGATGTAGGTGCTGAGACCGGACGCGAACAGCAGCCGCCCCACCGTCATGACCGGCACCGACCACAGGCTCAGCAGCAGGCCGGCGTACAGCGGGTGGCGCACGTGGCGGTAGAGCAGCGGCGTCTTGAAGCGGGCTTCGGGCGGCGGGCGCCGCGTCAGGTGCGCAAAGACCTGCCGCAGCCCGAACAGTTCGAAGTGGTCGATGAGGTAGGTGCTGACCAGCATCAACGACCAACCGAGGGCGAACAGCACCCACAGCAGCGTCACGCCGGTGCCGTGTTCCACCTGCCATACGACCGGCGCTCCGATCGGCACCCAGAAGCGGAACATCAGCCCCAGCACCGCGCTTGTGGCCACCATGTAGGTGCTGCGCTCCACGGCCGGGGGCACGACGCGCGTCCACCAGCGCTTGAAGCCGCGTCGGGCCATCACGCTGTGCTGGACGCCGAACAAGGCCAGCAGCAGCAGGTCGGTGCACACGGCTTGGACCGCGGGTGCGCCGGCGCCGAGATCGACCGGCTTCGGCACGAGCAGGTTGCCGCTGAATCCGATCAGGTACAGCAGGGTGGCGAGGGCAGCCGCGTAGGCGGCCAAGCCGTAGAGAACCGAAAGCAATCTTCGCATGGTGACCTCGTTGTGCAACGGCAGGGGGCACCCCGGCGCTGCGGCACAGGAGCGGGAAAGGTGATGAGCGGTGTGGGCAAACGATAGAAGGCGGGCGTCCCTTGAGCGTCCCTGTCCAACCGGTGCGGGCCCGGCTATAAACGCCTCATGCCGTCGCGTTCCCCATCGCCCGCGCTCGAGTTGCAGGTCTTCGGCGTGCCCGTCGCCGCGGTGCACGGACACGACACGCCACTGCGGCTGAAGCGCGCGGTCGCACTGCTGGCGTATCTCGGCTTCAACACCGGGCCCGTGCCACGGGCGCACCTGGCAGCCATGCTGTGGCCGGACGCGGACGAAACGCAGGGGCGCACCCGCCTGCGCAGACTGGTCTACACGACCGAACAGGCGGTCGGTACCAGGGTGCTGTCGTCGGACAACGATTGCCTCGCACTCATGGCAGAGGCCGTCGAGATCGATGCACTTCGATTCGCCCGGTTCGCCCGCCGCGCGGTCGCCACGGCGTCATTCGACGAGCCCACCCTGACGGAAGCGCGCCAATGGGTCGTGCTCGCGCGCCGACCCCTGTTGCACGACATCACTTTCGGATCCGACATCTTCGACGACTGGCTGAAGGCAACCTCGATCGAGCACGAACACCTGCTTGCGCGCTTGCTCGAGCGCCTGGTCGAAGCGCTTGGCAGGCGAGGCGAGTTCGACGCAGCGCTGGACCTGGCCGATGGGCTGGTGGCGCTCGATCCGTACCGTGAACCGAGCCATGTCCTGCTCATGCAGTTGCACGCCCTTCAGGGCCACAGCGCCGGCGTCGAGGCCAGCTACTCGCGCTGCGCGGAACTCCTTCGGGCGGAGTTCGGCATTCCGCCCGGCCCGCAGACTGAAAGCGCGTACCTGCGAATGACCGACGATCTGAGGCGGTTGTCGGCTCAACGCGTGCAGCGGCCGAGCCTGTGCTTTGCCGAGGGTGGTCTCGGTGCCATTGCCTACACAAAGCTGGGGTCGGGCGAACGAACCCTTGTCATCTCGCCCGGGTTCGTCGGCCACATCGAGATCGCAATGGAGCACCCGCCCCTTCGCGCCTTCGTCGACGCCTTGGCGGATCGGTTCCAGGTGATCCTGTTCGACCGGCGCGGTGTCGGGCTGTCCGAGCGCTTGCGCGCCGCGAGCACGCCGGCCGCCTTGGCTGCCGACATCGCGGCGATCCTCTCGCACGCCGGCGTGCCGCGCGCCTGGCTCTTCGGATCGTCCGAAGGCGGCTTGGGAGCCATGCGCCTGGCCATCGACCAGCCAGACCGCGTCGACGGCTTGTGCCTGTTCGGCTCGCTGGCACGGGGCTCGGCCGCGCCCGACTATCCCTGGGCGCTCCCCGCTCCGGCCTACGACGTGTGGTTGAAGCGGCTCGTCGCAGGATGGGGCGGACCGCTGGGCATCGAGACGTTCGCGCCGAGCGAGAAGGACGATCCCGCGTTTCGCGCCTGGTGGGCGCGCCTGGTGCGCATGCAGCCTCGCCGGGCGGACTTGAAGCGATCCTGGGCGGCCTGCGCGATGCCGACATGCGTGCCGATCTGGGCCGCATCGGCGTGCCGACGCTCGTGATGCATCGGCGCGGCGATCGAGCGGTGCGATTCGAGGCGGGCGAGCATCTGGCACAGAACATCCGCGGCGCCCGCTGGCACCTGCTCGAAGGCGCCGATCACTTCTGGTGGTGTGGCGACAGCGCACCCGTCCTCCAAGCGATCCTGCAGTTCACCGCGCGCTGACGCACGGGGCTGGTTCGAAGGCAGATCCCGCGCGAGCCAGCATGGCGAGCCCATGGCGAGTCCGTGGCCGGAACGGTGCCGTTGCCCTGGGACGCTCAAGGGACGCTCGACTTCTAAGGTTGCGGTTTGGCTCACAAGGAGTTCGCCGTGGGTGCACTGTTTTCCTGTCTCCATTGCCTGATGTCCCAATCCCATCTTTTCCTGGCGCTCATCGGCGCAATCGGCGGCCTGATCGCAGGCACCGTCGGCCTGGCTGGGGGCATCTTTCTCGTGCCGGCGGTCGTGGCGCTGCTGGGCCCCGGCGCGATGGGTGAAGCCATCGTGGTCTCGTTCTTCGCCGTGCTGCTCAACAGCCTCTCCGCGACGATCGAGAACCGAAAGGCGCGTGGGCCGGCCGCGTATTGGGCGCTGATCCGCGGGGCGGGCTGGTACACGACCGGCGCGGCGGCAGCGGCGTTGTTCGTCGCCATCGCTGTGGGCCGTCACCCGAACGCCATGTCCAGGCAATCGCTCGCGGCACTGCAACTGCTGCTGGCGGCTTGCATGCTCATTCCGCGGACCTGGTACGAGCATCTGCGGGCCAGGCACTGTCCGCTGAAGGACACGGCCGTCGGCTTGCTGGTGGGCGGTGTCAGCACGCTGATCGGCGTGGGTGGCGGCACGTACACGATGTTCTACTTTCTCGTGCACGGTCGTCAGATCAAGGACTGCACGCTGACGGCGAATTTTGTGGGCATCTTCATAGGCCTGATGGGCGTCGTCGGCTACTACGGGAGCGCGGCGGCCAACGGAGCCTCGACCACCAGCTACGCCATCGATGCGGCCAGCCAACTGTTGCTGATCGGGTGTGGCGCTGTGGCGAGTCCGCTCGGCGTCCGGTTGCAGTCCTACGTGCCATCGGCCGCAATCAAGAAACTGGTGGTTCTAATCCTCGTGCTGTCATCGAGCTATGCGCTCATCGGCCCGTGAGCGCCGACGCGCGTCAACCGCACTCGCCGGAATCGCGGGTGGGTCGCCACCCCCTCCCAGGCTTCATATGGCCACATGTCCTACATCGCGTGGCGGCGGAATCCTACTTCGATCTTGTTCGCAATGTCCGCCAATTGAGGTTTGGCGAGGTGTCGAATGCAGATCCTATACGTTGAGCCGGACAGGAATACTCGATTTGACATGACCTTGATGATGATGGGCATGGGTCACTATGTCGTGGTGGCAGAGGGGGCCGAGTCGGCATTTGTCATGCTGCAGGCTTCGGCACCAGATGTGTTATTCGCCGACCCGTCGCATCTCACAGAGAGTCGCATCGAATTGCTTGAGGCAAGAGCTCGGCGCCCAGGCCTCCGAATTGCGTTGGCAAGAACTCGCCATGTTGACGACCCTGCATCTGGCATCGGGTATGAACGACGCGATGTCGAGGTGGCTTTGCGAGAAGCTGTTTGACGGCGGGCGGACGCGCGGCCGGCGCGGTCCGCGATGACACGCCAAGGCAGGGCGATGCGCCGCGTTCACGCGTGCGAGACGCTGCTTCGAAGCGTTTGGCGTAGGACGCGTCCGGCGTCAGCCTTTGGCGCTCGCCGACTGTGCCAGCGCGACATTCGAACTAGGCTTGTATTTCAACCACGCCCCGAGGAGCAAGCGATGAAGTCAACCCAGCGTGACGCGTTGAAGCGTTCGGAAAAGAAGGCTGCCGAGCCGCAGCCAGAAAACTTCAAGGACGAAGCGACCGAGGAAAAAACCGTGGAGATCGGCCCGGACCGCACGAATGCGCCTATCCATGGCATCGACCCACCGCGGCACGAGCCTGCCAAGCGTCTTCGTCGCGGCCGCATCGAAACCGACGTAATCGACAAGGGAGTGGGAGCGGCGAGGCGGGGATGGCCGCGCCCGTAGATCATGAGCGCGCATCCCGCTCCTTGGGTGACGCCACGCGACACCTGACGCCGATGACGAAGGTCTCTCGGGGAAATGAGTCATCGCATCGGCGGGGCGGTTGAGTCGAACCAAGCTGGAGGCCGCCGGAAGATCACAGCAGCAGCCGACAGCAACCCACGGTGCACTCCTACATCGCGACGACGTGGCTCTCGGGACACTGTCTCATGTGCGCTGCATCCACTCTGCATTCCGTTGTGCGCAGCGGCTGGACAGCTGCAATGCTCGCAGGCGCAGGAAGCGCATGGACCGAGCCCGGGACACCGTCCGCCGTCTTGAGGCCGGCGGCGAGCGCATCGGCACCATTCCTGGGTGCTCAACCCGACGACCGTCCGGTCGACCGCATTGAACCGAGCTATCGGGTGCCGACCCTCGAGATCGTCGGCTTCGAGTTCCTGCTCAACCGCACGAACCGCTACCTCGGCAGCGAGCGCGACGACTACCGCGTTACGAGTTCGAGCATCCGGCGCAATCTGCGCAGCAGCTGGGGCACGGACCGAGACCCATTCCAGACCAATCAGCTCGGTCACCCCTACCAGGGCGCGATGTATCACGGCTTCGCCCGCTCGGCAGGTCTGGATTACTGGCAATCGCTCGGCTACGCCTTCGCCGGCAGTGCATTGTGGGAGATCGCCGGCGAGCAGACCCGGCCGTCGCGCAATGACCAGATCGCCAGCGGCGTCGGTGGGACGTTTTTCGGCGAGGCGCTGTATCGCATGTCCAGTCTCGTGCTGGAACGCGGCGGTGGCCTGCCGGGCTTCTGGCGCGAGATCGCGGCGGCGGTCATCGACCCGGCTGCGGGCTTCAACCGGCTCGCGTTCGGCGATCGATTTGGCGCTGTCTTCTCGAGCCACGATGCTGCCTACTTCAGCCGCCTGCAGGTGGGCTACAGCGGCAGCGTGAAACGCGACACCGGCGGCTCGACCGCCGACTTCAAGCGCAACGAGGCGCAGGTCGATTTCTCGATCGACTACGGTCTTCCTGGCACGCCAAACTACGAGTACACACGGCCCTTCGACTACTTCAACTTTCGGGTAACGGCGTCGAGCGCCAACGGTATCGAAAACGTGATGACGCACGGGTTGCTCATGGGCACGAGCTACCAGGGAGGTCCAGACTTTCGCGGCGTGTGGGGACTGTATGGGAGTTATGACTACATCGCGCCCCAGACCTTTCGCGTTTCCAGCACAGCCCTGTCGATCGGATCAACGGCGCAATGGTGGCTCGGCGACTCGCTCTCGCTGCAGGGCACCGCGATGGCAGGCCTCGGATACGCCGCGGTCGGGACGACGCGCGGCGCGGTTGGCGAGCGCGACTACAACTACGGCGTCGCACCTCAGGCCTTGCTGGCACTGCGCCTCACCAAAGGCGATACGGCCTCGCTCGATGTGACGGCGCGAGAGTATTTCGTGAGCAGCGTCGGGTCCGGCGCCAATGGAGGTCACGACAACATCGTTCGTGCCGATGCGTCATTCACCTACCGCCTTGCGAAGCAGCACGCGGTGACCCTCAAGGTGCTGGGCAACCGTCGCGACGCCTCGTACACGAATCCGGGGGCACGGCGCCAGACGCAAGTGACGGTCGGCATCTTCTACACCCTGCTGGGCCAGGATCGATTCGGGGTCGTCGATTGGCGCTAGGGAGACCTGAGAACCGGATGAACGCCGGCCCACGACTCGAAGACGTCAGTCGCATTCGGCGACGTGGGAGAAGTCCTACGGCGCGATTACACGACGGCTGATCGACTACAGCGCATTTCCTTGAAAAGATGAACACCCGAACAAGATAAGGAGTGCTGGCATGCGCAAGACCCTTGTGGATCTGGAAACAAAATTCTGGCAATCGATGGTGGATCAGGACACCGATGCCGCGCTGTCGTTGCTCTGCGAGCCCGCCGTGATGGTTAGTTCGCACGGCGCGATGAAGTTCGACCACGCCGGCTATCGAAAGATGGCGGAGCAAGGCACGATGATGGTCACGGCATTCGAGCTCAGTGACATGGAGGTCGTTTTTCCCAATGACGACACTGCGGTCATGATGTACCGCGTCAAGCAGACGCTGACGCCTCGGGGGAAGAAGCAGAGCGTCACCCAGGAGATGACGGATTCGTCGACCTGGGTGAAAGAAGGAACGAATTGGCTCTGCGCGATGCACACGGAAACTGCTGCCGAGGTCTAGTCCCCGATCACCCCATGCCGCGCGCCCTGTCATCGTTCATGGGAGGCAAGATCTTGCGCAATTCTTCGAACTCGATCGGCTTCGGGAAGTGGTGGTCCACGATGCCAATGGTCCCTGCCACGTCGGGCGAATCCATCAGATGGCCGGTCACCGCAATCAGTACGATGTCGTCGCGATATTGGGCGCGCAGGTGACGCGACAGCTCGTATCCACCCATTCCTGGCATGACCACGTCAAGTAGGACGCAGTGGGGTCTGAATTGGTCGATCAGCGCAAGCGCGTCGTGACCATTGGTCGCCGTCTGCACCGAATAACCGTCGATTTGCAATTGCAAAGCGAGCGCCTGCACGGTGTCCTCGGAGTCATCCACAAGGACGATCCGGACCTGCTCATCGCGGCTCGTCAGGGCGTTCACCATCTGACGAGTTTACTTCGGTGAGCCTGCTCCGCGTCAGCGTCGTCCACCTGAATTGGGAACAGGGCCAGCGTTTCAGAGGACACGTGCACAGTGTCAGCAGTGAGTTCAAGGACGAGCAGGAAGTTGCTTCGACGCAGTGGACCTATCCTTTGCGCAACGTCCGCTTGGCGGGAGGGCGAATCGGATCCTTCCTGCTTTTGGTCTGGGACTCGGCGGTACTGGCTGCTGCCGATCCCCTTCGACGATCTTCCGAGACAGCCAGTTCGTTTGTCAGCCTCGATTCGAGCAGCTTCGCCTCGCTCACATCCGACAGGGTGATGACGACGCCATCAATCCGGTTGTTGGAGGTTCGGTACGGCATCATGCGCACCCTGAACCAGCGCCCACCTGACGCGCTGACCTCTTTCTCCTTGGACACGAGCGTGCGCAAGACGTCCTCGGCATCCTCGGAAACGTCCCACCGCTCGAGCGCATTGGTAATGTCGGTGATCGGGCGTCCGACATCGGTCGGGATCAGCTTGAAGATGTTCATGGCCTGGGCGGTGTAGCGACGGATGCGCAGCAAGTCGTCGAGGAACAGGGTCGCGATCTCGGTGCTGTTGAGCAGGTTGCGCATGTCATCGCTGGCCCGCGACAACTCGTCGACCTTGGCCTGAAGCTCTTGATTGACGGTCTGCAACTCCTCGTTCATGGACTGAAGCTCTTCTTTCGAGGTGGTCAGTTCCTCGTTCGCGGACTGGAGCTCTTCGTTGGTCGATTGCAGCTCTTCGTTCGAGGCTCGAGACTGTTCTTCGGCACTCTGAACCTCTTCGCGGGACACGCGCAGCGCTTCGCGCAACTGGCCCAGATCGCGATCCTCCGGGCCGGTTCGTGCCGGCGCGGCGGACGACCGAACCGGCCGCCCCGCGCGCGATTGAGGCTCCTTGTCGTTGAAGACGATCATGAGCATGCCGACGAGTGGTGCCGGGGAGGTGATCGGGTCCACCGTGACGTGCACCTTCAGCGCGCCGAGATCGGGATCGAGGATCGAGGTTTCGGCGGTGACGCTCCGCTGCTCGCGGACCGCCTCCTTGAACGCGGCGCCCAGCGGACGGCTCAGGCCATCGCGCGCCATCGCGAACACATTCCAGTTGGCCTTGCCGGCAGCAGGCTCGAGGTATCGGCCGGTCTTGCCGCTGACATAGAGCACGTCGCCTTCCCGGTTCACCAGCACGGCGGGCGGCGAGTATCGCTGCAGCAGCAGGTGATCGGCCATGCGCTGCAGGCTCAGGTCATCGTCCTGCCCCGCCGCGAGTCGGGTGTTGTCGTGTCCGGTGGGTGCGGCGTGTCGATCGAAACTGGCCGGAAACGCCACGAAGCCCGAGCTGCGGAAGGTCTCGAGTCGTCGGTAGAGTTTGAACTTGCCCGGCACCGGAGCGAAGTAGTCCGCCGACGGCCCGGTCGTCTCGGCGGTTCCCAGCAGCAACAGACCTCCCGGTTCAAGGCTGTAGTGGAACAGGGGGAGGAGGCGGCGCTGCAGCGTCGGTTCGAAGTAGATCAACAGGTTGCGACACACCAGCATGTCGAGCTTGGTGAAAGGCGGGTCCATCGCCACGTTCTGCATCGCGAAGATGACGGTCTCGCGAAGGTCCTTGCGGATCTGGTACCCCGTGTCATCGCGAACGAAGAATCGCGCGAGCCGCTCGGGTGACACGGTATCGGCAATGCTCAGCGGGTACCGCGCCAGCCGGGCACGGTCGATCGCGTCACTGTCGATGTCGGTCGCGAAAATCCTGAACTCATGACGCGCCGAGGCGCTGCTCGACTGCATGACCTCGGCCAGCACGATTGCCAGCGTATAGGCCTCTTCGCCCGTCGAACAGCCGGGAATCCAGAAACGCAGCTGGCGACCCTCTCCGCGGCCGGAGATGAACGGCGGCAGCACGACATCGTGCAGATGTTCCCAGACGCGCGGGTCGCGAAAGAACGAGGTCACTCCGATCAGCAACTCCTTGAACAGCAGTTCCACTTCGGCCTTGTTCCCGTTCAGCGTGCGGCTGTAATCTGTCAGCGAGCGGCGTTGGTGCAGCGACATGCGCCGTTCGATGCGCCGATGCAGCGTGCTCTTCTTGTAGGCGGCGAAGTCGTGGCCGGTTTGGACGCGCAGCGTTGCGATGATCGATTCCAGGGCTTCGAGGTCTTCAGCCGCAGTCGCCTCCACGCCGTCGCGCTGCCGGACGGTGGACAGATGGTGGGCGATCCGATCGGGCAGCTCCGCGGGGGGCGCCGACGCGTCCACCACGCCAGCCTGCAACGCGTGGCGCGGCATGCTGTCGAACTGGGCCGTCTCGGGCGCCTGCGCGAAGGTGGCGCCGCCGTGCGCCTTGAGGATGCCCATGCCCACTGTGCCGTCTGAACCCATGCCCGACAGAACCACGCCGACTGCGTCCTTCTGATAGGACGCCCCGAGGGAACGGAAGAACATGTCGATCGGCAGGCTGGGCCCCGCCGACGCTGGTCGCAAGGTCAGGACGAACTTGCCCTTTGCGAACTCCACATCGCAGCCCGGCGGGGCGATGTAGACCGTGTCGGCCTGCACCGCCGTGCCCGAAACGATGCTCTCCACCGGCAAGCTCGTCACCCGCCTGAGCAAGTCCGGCAGAAGGCTTGGCGTACCGGCACCCAGATGCTGGATCACGACGAAGGCCGCACCCGGGAGGCACGCCACCTCGCTCAGAAACGCCTCGATTGCCTCGAGTCCCCCCGCCGATGCCCCGATGCCGACGACAGCGATCGAATGGCCGA
>JBDUAG010000305.1:0-5223 GCA_040004785.1 Burkholderiales bacterium
GAAGTTCGCGCACCGCGCCACCGACGGGCCGGCGGGTTCGTCGCCGTCGATGAAGTGGGTGAACCCGCCGGTCGCCTACATGCTGCATGCGGGTGTGCCGCTGCTGCTGGAGGCCGGCGTGCACCTGCCCGGCCTGCACGACGGCGACACCGCGCGCGTCGCGCTCGAAGGCTATCCCGGCCTGCTGGCGCGCGAGCTGATCGGGACGCGCCCGTACAAGAGCGACGACAAGGCAAAGCACACGCCCGAGCGTCTGATCGCGCGCATCGACCTGGTCGACGCTCTCGATCGCGGCGCGACGCGGCTCGCACTGCGGCTGAAGCTGACGCACGCGCAGCGCGAGGATCTGATCGCCGACGCCTCCGGTGACCGGCTCGACGCGGTGCTGTGCCTGGTGCAGGCGGCATGGGCGAGCACGCGGCCGAACTTCGGCTTGCCGGCCAAGATCGACCCGATCGAGGGCTGGATCATCAGCGCGTGAGCGCTCGATGGGCGCGTCGCCTGGCGCGGCTCTCGGCTACAGTCGCGCTCGCCGCGTCACCTTGAGAGCACTCCGCATGAAGCCCGTCACTGTTGTCACACCCTTGCTCGTCGCCTCGCTGGCGGCCCTTTGCGGCGCGGTCCACGCGCAAGCCTTCGATGCCGTGCGGCTGTATGGCGCGCCCACCGGCAGCGGCGAGGGCAGCGTGGGCGCGGCGCTGATCCTGGGCCACCGCTACATGGGCTCCGACGAGCGCCGTACCGCGCTGTTTCCGGCGCTCGACTACCGTTGGGCGAACGGCTGGTTCGCTGGCACGACCAACGGCATCGGCTACAAGTTCGACAGCCCGCCCAACCTGCAATACGGCCTGCGCGTGACCGCGGACCTCGGGCGCAGCGAGAGCCGCTCGCCCGCGCTCGCGGGCCTGGGCGACATCAACGCCAGACCTGAGTTCGGCGGGTTCCTGAACGTCTATTTCTCGCAGGAGTTCTTCCTGACCTCGTCGCTGCGGTACGGCTCGGGCAACGAGCGCAAGGGCGGGCTGCTCGACCTCGGCGCCGGCTATGCGACGCAGCTCGCACCGCAATGGCGAGGCGCCGTCGGCGTCGGTGCCACGCTGGCGAATCGCGAGTACATGCAGGGCTACTTCGGTGTCACCGCGGCACAGGCTGCGAGCAGCGGGTATGCCGGCTACGAAGCCGGCGCCGGGCTGCGCGACGTGCGCGCGAACGCCTCCGTGAACTACTTCATCAGCCCGCAGTGGACGTTGACCGGCGCGCTGAGCCTGAGCTCGCTGCAGGGCGATGCGAAGGACAGTCCGATCGTGCGCAAGGCCACGTCGTTGACGGGCGTGGCGGCGCTGAGCTACCGCTTCTGATCCCGGCGCATCGGGTGCGCCCTATGTGCGCATCAGCGTGCTCTTGCCGAACAGGCTCTCGATCAGATCGACCGCGACGATCGCGGTGCCGTTGCGCACGTCGAGCGCCGGGTTGAGCTCCATCACGTCCAGCGAGGCGAGGCGGCCGGTGTCGGCGATCATCTCCATGCAGAGCTGCGCCTCGCGGTAGGTCGGCCCGCCCTTCACGGTGGTGCCGACGCCGGGGGCGATGTCGGCGTCGAGAAAGTCGACGTCGAAGCTCACGTGCAGGTGGGTGTTGGCGTCGATCGTCGCCAGCGCGAGCTCCATCGTGTGGCGCATGCCCTCCTCGTCGATGAAGCGCATGTCGAAGACCTCGAGGCCGGCCTCGTGGACGAGGCGCTTCTCGCCCGGGTCGACGCTGCGGATGCCGATCTGGCGCACCCACTTCGCGCTGATCGCCGGCACCTTGCCGCCGATCTCGATCAGCTCCTTCGGGCCGTAGCCGCACAGGCACGCGACCGGCATGCCGTGGATGTTGCCGCTGGGCGTCAGGCCGTTGGTGTTGAAGTCGGCATGCGCGTCGAGCCAGAGCACGCGCAGCTTCTTGCCGGTGTCACGGCAGTGGCGCGCGACCGCGCTGATCGAGCCGATGCCCAGACAGTGGTCACCGCCGAGCAGGATCGGCAGGCGGCCGAGTTGCAGCTCGGCGTACATCGCCTCGTGCACGGCCTGGTTCCACGCCACGACCTCGTTCAGGTGGCGATAGCCGTCGACCGGCGGCAGCCACGGGTTCGCCGGGCCGCTGACGTTGCCGCGGTCGATCACTTCGAGGCCGTGGCCTTCGAGCACCGGGCCGATGTTCGCGACGCGCAGCGCCTCGGGCCCCATGCTGGCGCCGCGGCTGCCGGCGCCGATGTCGGTGGGCGCGCCGATCAGGCTGATCTTGGTGTTGGTCATGCTCGTGGGTCCCTCACAAGTCGACCGGCGGCAGGTCTTTCGGGTTCTCGCGCAGCTCGAAGCCGTATTCCGCTTCGAGCAGGGCCCAGGCTTCCTCGGCGGTCTCGACGAAGCGGAACAGCTGCAGATCGAGCGCGCTGATCATGCCGGTCTCGACCAGCAGGTCGAAGTTGATCAGCTTGGTCCAGAACTCGCGGCCGAACAGCAGCACCGGGCGGCGGCGCGACTTGCCGGTCTGGATCAGCGTCAGCGCCTCGAACATCTCGTCGAGCGTGCCGAAGCCGCCGGGGAAGCACACCAGCGCCACCGAGCGCATCAGGAAGTGCATCTTGCGCAGCCCGAAGTAGTGGAACTGAAAGCACAGCTCCGGCGTGATGTACGGGTTGGGCGCCTGTTCGTGCTGCAGCACGATGTTCAGGCCGATGCTCTTGCCGCCCTGGTCGAAGGCGCCGCGGTTGCCGGCCTCCATGATGCCCGGGCCACCGCCGGTGACGACGTAGATCGGGGTTTCGAGCTGGCGCGACTTTTCGGTGACGATCGCGCCGAAGCGGCGTGCCTCGTCGTAGTAGCGCGACATCGCGAGGTGCTGCTGCGCGATCGCGAGCGCGGCCTCGTCGCCCGCCGCGCCGGCATCGCCGACCATGCGCTGCGCCACGTCCGAAGGCACGATGCGCGCGCTGCCGAAGATCACGATCGTCGATTCGATGCCCTGCTCGTTCTGGATCAGCTCGGGCTTGAGCAGCTCGAGCTGCATGCGCACACCGCGCATCTCTTCGCGCAGCAGGAAGGCCGGGTCGGCGAACGCCAGCCGGTACGAGCTCTCGGGGCCGTCGTAGCGGGCCAGGGTCTTGGTCGAGTCGGTCGCGGCATCCTGCCGCGCGCTCGGGAAGTTGCGGCCGGTGAGGGTGGGTTTGTTCATGCCCCGGAGCTTAAGGCAAGCAGCGCAGAATGCGCCGTCTCAGCCGTCCGCCAGCAGGCTGAGGAAGGGCTCGTACAGCGTCGGCGTGCAGGCCAGCAGCGAGCCGCTCGCGAGCAGCGGGCGGCCGTCGCGGGCCTGCACCAGCGCGCCGCTCTCGCGCAACAGCACGATGCCGGCGGCAGCATCCCACGGGCCCATGTCGTGAGCCCAGAACGCATCGATGCGGCCGGCGGCCAGGTAGGCGAGCTCCAGCGCCATCGAGCCGGAACGCCGCACGCCGCTGAAAGCCCGCAGCACGCGGCCGAATTCGGCCATGTAGCGCGGCATCAGCGGACTCGTCGGTTTCGGGAACACGGTGGCGGAGAGCGCTTCGATGGCCGGGCGCGGCGGTGCGCGATGGATGGCCTGGCCGTTCAGCACCGCGCCGCGGCCGCGGATCGCGCCGAAGAACTCGTCACGGATCGGGTCGTAGATGACGCCGATCTGAGGCTCGCCGGCCTCGACCAGCGCGATCGAGACCGCGAACTGCGGGTAGCCGCGCAGGTAGTTGGTTCGGCCGTCGAGCGGATCGACGACCCAGTGCGGGCGCGCATCGGTCCGCAGCACGCGCGCGTCCGCACCGTCTTCATCACCGAGGAAGCCGTGCTCCGGGAACGCCCGCAGCACGACGTCTCGAATCAGCGCCTGCGCCTCGCGGTCGATCGTGCTGACGACATCGCCCGGCTCCTTGTGCGTGATCACCACCTCCGACAGCCGCGACCGCGAGGCGCGCAGGTGCGTGCCTGCCGCATAGGCTGCCTGCTCGGCTGCGCGCGATGCCTTGGAGAGGTCAGTCATGGTGGCCTGGGGGTGGGCGTGACAGCACGTTCACGTAGTCGTGGTGCGCGGTGTTGATGATGGAGACGCGGTGTTCGACCGGCCGATCGCCGAAGGTCAGCGCGGTGCGATGCACCTGCATCACCGGCTGGCCGGGCGCGAGGCCCAGAACCCGCACGGCGTCGCGGTCGGCGGCGTCGGCGCGGGCGCGCTCCGTCGCGCGCAGCACCGAGATGCCGAAGTCAGACTGGTAGAGCTGATAGATCGTGCCGGGCCGCTCGCGAAAGCGCTTCTCGGTCAGGCCCTTGAAGAGCATGGACGGCAGCGTGAGCCGGTCGTAGATCACCGCGCAGCCCTGTAGACGCAGTCGGTTCTCGATCCGGATCACCGGCTCGCCGCTGCGCAATTGCAGCGCCTGCGCCGGTTCATCCTCGGCGCGCGTGCGCTCGAACGAAACCAGATCGACGAGCGGCGCCTCGCGCAAGCCGTCCTCGCGCTCGACGTGGAAGAACTGGAACAGGAAGCGATCGGTGGTGTGCGTCGCGACAAAGGTGCCGCGGCCCTGGCGGCGCACCAGGATGTGCTCGGCCGCGAGCTCGTCGACCGCGCGCCGCAGCGTGCCGATCGACACGCCCATCGCGGCGGCGATCTCGGTCTCGCTCGGCAGCGTCTCGCCGGGCGGACAGTTGCCGGATTCGATCGCGTTCAGCAGCGAGCGCTTGACGACCCGGTAAAGCGGCATGCCAGCCGCCTCGGGGGCGATCGCCTCGAACAAGGGTGCTGACGGCGTCGCTGGCATGGCGTGAAATGATACCGTCATATCACTCATGTGATCCATGTAATTCAAATCATATGAATGACTTGAATGTCATGTGGGCAAGGATTGCTGCCCCGACGTGCTCGACTCGGCACGGGCACGGCTTTCTGGCGTATTCGTGCCGGCGCCGTCGCGCCCGGCCAGTCCGCGATCAGGGTGGCGTGATTCGAGCCGCACACACCGGGCAAGCGGGTGTGCGCGCCATCGCGATCTCGGTCCATTCCATCGTGCGCGCGTCCAGCATCTGCAGGCGCCCGGCGAGCGAGCTGCCGACGCCGGCGAGCAGCTTCAGCGCCTCGGCCGCCTGCAGGCTGCCGACGATGCCGACGAGCGGCGCGAACACACCCATCGTCGCGCAGGCGGCGTCCCCGACG
>JBDUAG010000306.1:0-5219 GCA_040004785.1 Burkholderiales bacterium
CCGCGGCGTGTTCGGCCAGCAGACGCAGTTCGCTCGCCCGAAGACTCACCTGCTTCGCAAAGCGCAGCCCGATCACGCTCGACGCGTTGCCGTGGTAGCTCTGGTTCGCGTCGTGCAAGCGGTACAGCCCCAGCGACTTCGGCACCACGACGATGTCGCCGTACAGCGGCGCGATCGTGTTCAGAAAGCCGTCCGGGCCCATCGACACGCTGAGTGGCATGACCCGTTCGAGAAACCAGCGCGAGTAGGCGTTCCCGGTCAGCACAGGCCAGACGTAGGTGCCGAAGCGGCTGAACTCACGCCGGATCTCCGCCGCGCCATAGCCGCGCACGTAGTTGCAGAAGCGGCGGCCCAGAAGTTCGCCTGCGCCATTGATGACCTCGAGCTCGAACTGCACCTTGGTGCAACCCGGGGTCCACGCGCCGACGACCGCGGCGAGCGCGCCCGGACACAACAGATCGTCGGCGTCGAGGAACAGGACGATGTCGCCGTGGCAGGCGGCGTAACCGCGATTGGTGGCCGCGATCTGGCCGCGGTTCTCTTGTGAGATCACCGTGATGCGTTCGCCGAAGCTCGCGAGCACGGCGGCGGAGCCGTCCGTCGAACCATCGTCGACGACGATGATCTCCAGCGGCGGCGGCGTCTGTTCGAGCGCACTGTGGACCGCATGCGCCACGTACCGCTCGTAGTTGAAGCACGTGACGACGATGCTGACCCGTGGTGTGGTTCGGAGCGTCATGCGTCAAGCCTCCAGAATGCCTTGCCCGAAGCGACCGCTTCCGGTGCGGCTGGCGGCGCGGCGCTCTCGGCGACACGCGCTGGCCAGAGTGCAGACATCATGATGATGAGGAGCATCGATTCGGGCGCGAGCAGGCTTCCTCCGAGCAGCAACCACTGCACGACCAGCACGACCCGGATGCGGATCGGCGCCGCGGCACGATTGACCGCAGCCAGGATCAACGCGGCAAACGCGATCGCGCCGAACAGGCCGTACTCGAACAGCACCTTGCCGTAGGTCGTTTCGCAGGTGTCGAACATCTTCTGCATCGTGCCCGGCCCATGGCCGAGAAAGGCGGTCCAGACGTCGGAGTCGATCTGTTCGACGACGACCTTTCCCGGGAGGATGAACCGACAATAGGCGCTACTTTGAGTGGCGCCGGGTTGGAACTCGCCAATACGACCGAACGTGTAGGTCAGGTTCAACACGTCGCCGAGCAAAATGTACACGATGGTGCCCGCCACGACGACGGCGAGCACGCGCTGCAGCGTGCGCTGCCCGAGCGGGAACAGCAGCGCCAAGCCCAGCGCAAGCAGGCCAGAGCCTGAGTACGACACCACGATCGCCAGGGCCAGCACCGCCATCACGGGTTTGCGCTTCTTCAGGCTCCATTCGCAGACGAGGGCGAGCGCCATGTACCAGGAAAAGCCTGAAGCCTCGCGCAGGAAAAATCCGTTCGACTTGATCAGCGAGCCGACCGGGTTGGTGGTGTTGTAGAGGCCCGAACTGCGAATGATCGGCGGGATGAGGTTCGTGTAGTCGAACAGCCAGGGCGCACGAAAGACGAACTGGGCATAGAACTGCACGATGCCGGCCACCGCCAGCCCCATGGAGAAGACGATGAACCACTTCATCATCCAATGCCACAACGCGATCGTGCCCACCGCCGGGCGCAGGCAGACGACGAACGGCGTGTAGAGCACGAGCAGCAGTCCCAGCGACGTCAGCGATGTGTACTGGCGCGAAGGGAGCGAGAGATTGAGCACGAAGCTGAGCCCGGCGACCGTGACGACACCGACGAAGGTCAACGCACCGAGGCCGTTGATCTGCGCCGACCTCGTCCACAGCGCCACCCCCACGAGGCCGTACAGCGCCACGAGTGCCGGGTTGATCGAATAGGTTTCGGTCACCCGCAAGCCGAAGCGATCGAGGACGGTGAGCGACATGAGCGCGAAAATGAATATGACCTTCAACCAGCGCGGCGTCGCTGCCGATGCGCTGTCTGCTGCCGCGGCACCGGCTCGACGCTCCGGATCAACGGTCCACGAGCGCGGCACACGCCACGACGCTGAGCTGGGTGCCAACCTCATCGTTGCCACACCCGGATGTGCTTCACGAGCAGCTTGGCGGGGAAGGCGCCGGGGTCCACCGGCGCGCCGGGCCACCCGCCGCCCACCGCCAGATTGAGCAGCACGTGGGCCGGACCTGCATCGGCGCCGCCCTGGTGTGTCCAGTGGAAACCGCGCTCGACCACGAGCACGTCATCGACGAAGTGCCGCACGCGATGCGCGGTCCACTCCGCGGCGAAGGTATGAAAGTCGTCCTGGTAGTCGATGCCCGGCTTGTAGGCCTGGCTCTTGTCGAGCAGCGAATTCGTCGTGGGCATCGCCTCTTTGACGCCACCATGAAGGAAGTGATAGCTGCCGCGACTGCCTGCACGGCCGTCGTTGACGATCTCGACAATGTCGATCTCCGGTGGCCACTTCGCATCCTGCGGGTTGAGCCAGAACGCCGGCCACAGCCCGCGCGCGCCCGGGACCTTCATGCGGCACTCGAAGTAACCGTACCGGCCCGACCATTTCGACCTCAGCATGCCGCTTTCGATCTTGCCGCTGGTCATTCCGGCCGGCACACGCGCGACAAGCGCCAGCGCCCCGTCTTCGAAGACATGGTTGTCGTTGTCGCGATAGCGCTGCCATTCGTCGCCGAGATGGTCGAGCTTGCCGCCTTCGTAGATGTAGCGGGTGAAGAACGCATCGCGCAGTTTCTGGTCATCGGTGACGGTGCGGGCGAAATCCCAGTCCTGCACCAGCCGATAGCCCTGATCGCGGATCGCGGCGGGTGCGGCCGGCGGCCGGGCATCGTCGCCCGGCCGCTGCGTCGAGGTGGCCGGTGTCGCGCACCCGCTCGCTGCAGCCCATCCGGCGGCGGCGATCAGGCGCTGGAGCAGCTGCCGGCGCGAGGCTGGCGCCGCGGCGTGGCGGTTCGATTCGTCAGTCATGCGTCATCCCGCAATGCGTGGATCGCGCAGCCGCAAAGGCGCGCCGGATTCCACGATGGCCTGCTGATACAAGGCGCGCGTGGCCTGGCCGATGCCGGTCCACGAATCGGCCAGGGGCTCGAGCGCGCGGCGCGGGCGCTCGACAATGGCCTTTCCCAGTGCGGCGGCGAGCGCCGCCACGTCGCCACCGGGCACCAGTTGGCCGTCGACCCCGTCCACGATGTCCTCGGCGAAGATGCCGACGCGGCTCGCGATCAGCCACTTGCCGAGCGCCTTGACGAGGAAGTACACCCCGCTCGCGTCGATCTGACGATACGGGAACACGAAGCTGTCCGCCTGCCCGAACAGCACCGCCATGTCCTCCTCGGACTGGCGCTGCGGCCGCAGGTCGAACTGCTCCTGCAGACCGAGTTCGGTGATGCGCGCAACGAGCGGCGCGATGTCCATGCGCACCCGGCCGGCAACCACGACGCGTGCCCGGCCGCGGATCGCGACCGGCAAGGCCGCCATCGCCTCGATCAGGACATCGAGCCCCTTGTACGGCTTGATCTCGCCGAACAGCACGAAGGTCCAGCGCGGGTCGCGCGGCAAGGCCGCTACCGGTGCGGCGACCGACAAGCGCAACGCGCCGTGCGGTATCACGGCGATCTTGTCGGCCGGCACCCCGCGATCGATCAGCGCCTGGCGTCCGGCGCGGGTGTGCACGATCACCCGATGCGCGAATCGGGTCGGCCCGTCATGGCCGAAACGCTGCAGCCACGACAATTTCTGGCCGTTGAATGCCACCGTGTCGTGCACCGTCAACACGAGCGGGCACCAGCGCCGGATCAGCGCCATCGCCAGCACGTCCAGCGGTGGCACGACGACCCATTGGACATGCACGGCATCAGGCCGGCGCGTGCGGATCTTGATCAACAGTGTGATCAGCCCGACCAGATGCGCGACGCCCTTCGCCATCGGCTTGAGCCTGGTGGGCAGCCATGTCGCCTCGTCGACGTGGCGGTAGAAGAACGGGTCGGTCCGTTCGATCGGCAATTCCTGGCGATCGGCGTGGCGCGTCGGCCGCGTCGCCCACATCGGCTCGACGCCGGCCGCGAGGAGCCCCTCGGTCAGCGCCGCGTCGTACGGGGCAGTGAACAGCGAGGGGTCCACCAGCAGGACATTCAGCGCGCGCTGGTCGACCATCGCGCCGCTCACCCGTTGCGCCCAACGCCGATCGGCGGCGCAGCGGATGCGGGTCGCCATGCGGCTTCGCGGACGAACAAGAGGCCCGAGAGAAAGCCTGCAGCCCAACTCACATGCATGACCGCGGCCGCGAAGCCGGCGAGCAGTCCGCACGACGAGCGCTGGCGGATCGCTATCGAAACGGATGCCATCGCGAGCACGGCGACGTACGCCAGCGGCCACAGCAGCAACAGCGGCAGCCACGCCGCGAGCGCGAGCGCGAGCGTCGTCATCACGAGGTGCACCGGCAGCGCCAATTGCCGGGCGCGCATCGCGTGCGGATGCCGCTGCACCGTGCGCGAACGACCGCGCCCGTAGGCGAAGTACTGGCGTGCCAGCGCGGTCACCGTCGCACGCGGCTGGTAGTCGAGGCGAATATCGGCATCGAGGTAGATCTTGCTGCCAAGCGCGCGCTGTCGGCAATCGAGCTCGGCGTCTTCGTTGTGCGTGAAGGTTTCGTCGTAGCCACCGGCGCGACGAAACGCGGCGATCCGAAAAGCAGCATGGTGCCCATGGTCCACGAAGCCGCTGCGATGGCCGCCGCGATGCGCCGAGCCGCCGGTCCCAACCCAGGTGTTGGATGCCCAGGCCACCGCCTTCTGAAAACAGCCGGTCCCGGTGGAATCCATCGCCACGACCACCGAATCGGCCCGGGTCCGATCTAGCGTGTCGAGCAGGCGGCGCACGAAGCCCGCAGGATAGTGGGCGTGCGCATCGCAACGGACCAGCACGTCGGCGTCCGCGCCATGGCGTTGTACCGCGAGATTGACGGCCGCGCTCTGAATGCGGCGCGGGTTCGCGAAGAAGCGCAGCGCCGGATCCGCCGCACTGAGTCGCCGCACCAGTTCGAGCGTGCCGTCGGTGCTGCCACCATCGGCAATGACCACGCGGACGTCCGTCTGATCCGGCAGATCGACGCGCAGCGAGTTCACAACGCCTTCGATGGTGCGCGCCTCGTTCAACGCGGGGATGACCACCAGGATGATTCGAGTCGGC
>JBDUAG010000307.1:0-5204 GCA_040004785.1 Burkholderiales bacterium
TCGTGCAGATCGGCGAGCAGGTCGACTACCTGCGCTTCCTGCCCGAGAAGACCGCGGCCAACCGCGCGCGCTGGTGGGGCGCCGTGCTGGTCGCCGGGCCGGGCTGGATCGTGCCGGGCATGGTCAAGATGCTGGGCGGCGCCTTCCTCGCCTTCCTCGCGCTGCAGCACGAGATCCCCGTCGAGCGCGCGGTCGAGCCGACGCAGATGTACCTGGCCGGCTTCAGCTACCTGTTCGAGTCGCCCGCGTGGGTGCTGGGCGCGACCACGCTGTTCGTGCTGGTGTCGCAGATCAAGATCAACCTGACGAACGCCTACGCCGGTTCGCTCGCCTGGTCGAACTTCTTCGCGCGGCTGACGCACAGCCACCCCGGTCGCGTCGTGTGGCTGGTGTTCAACGTGCTGATCGCGGTGCTGCTGATGACGCTGGGCGTGTTCGAGGCGCTCGAGGGCGTGCTCGGCCTGTACAGCAACGTCGCGATCGCCTGGGTCGGCGCGCTGGTGGCCGACCTCGTCATCAACAAGCCGCTGGGCTGGAGCCCTCCGCACATCGAGTTCAAGCGCGCCCATCTGTACGACATCAACCCGGTCGGGCTGGGCGCAATGCTGGTCGCCGCGGGCTTGGGCATGACGGCCTACGCGGGCGCGATCGGGCCGGTCGCGCAGGCCTTCGCGCCCTTCATCGCGCTGCTGACCTCGATGCTGGTGTCGCCGCTGTTGGCCTGGTGGACCCGGGGTCGCTACTACCAGGCGCGGCCCAACCTCGCGCCCTGGCGCCCTGGCGAGATGGTGACCTGCTCGGTCTGCGACAACGCGTTCGAGTCCGAGGACATGGCGCAGTGCCCGGCCTACGACGCACCGATCTGCTCGCTGTGCTGCACGCTCGAGTCGCGCTGCCACGACCGCTGCAAGACCGACTCGCGCGTCGCCGAGCAGGTGCATGCGGCGCTGACCTCGGTGCTGCCCGAGGCGCTCAGCCGGCGCATCAACTTCCGCATGGCTCACTACCTGGTGGTCGCGCTGTCGCTGGTCGCGCTGTTCGCGGTGATCCTCGGCGTGGTCTACGAGCAGCAGGGCGCGCTGCGCGTCGGCGAGCACGCGCTGCTGCGCGCCTCGCTGCTGAAGGCCTTCGCACTGCTGTCGCTCGCCGCGGCCGTGGGCGCGTGGTGGATGGTGCTGGGCAGCGAGAGCCGCCAGATGGCCGAGGACGAGTCGAACCGCCACAACGACCTGCTGATCCGCGAGATCGAGGCGCACAAGCGCACCGACATCGCGCTGCAGGCCGCGAAAGACCTGGCCGAGGCGGCGAACCAGGCCAAGACGCGCTACGTGGCCGGCATGACGCACGAGCTGCGCACGCCGCTGAACGGCATCCTCGGCTACGCGCAGATCCTGCTGAAGGACGAGCAGATCCAGGGCGCGCGCCGCGCCGCGGTCGACACCATCCACCACAGCGGCGAGCACCTGCACGGCCTGATCGACGGGCTGCTCGACCTCGCACGCATCGAGGCGGGCAAGCTGCGGCTCGACATCGCGCCGCTGCCGATGCGCGACTTCCTCGACGACGTGGTGCGCATGGTGGCGCCACAGGCCGCGGCCAAGGGCCTGAGCTTCGAGCTGCGCACCGAGGGCCGCGTGCCGCAGTACGTGCGCGCCGATGCGCGGCGGCTGCGCCAGATCCTGATCAACCTGCTCGGCAACGCGGTGCGCTTCACCGACCGCGGCAGCGTCACGCTGCTGCTCGACCACACGCGCGAGGTCGCACGCTTCCACGTCATCGACACCGGCATCGGCATCGCCTCGCAAGACCTGGAACGCATCTTCCTGCCGTTCGAACGCGGCAGCGCCGGGCGCCGCACCGGCGAGCCCGGCACCGGGCTGGGCCTGACGATCACGCACCTGCTGACGCAGCTGATGGGCGGCGAGCTGACCGTGAAGAGCGAGGCCGGCCAGGGCAGCACCTTCACCGTGCGCCTGTACCTGAGCGAGACGGCCGAGCCCGGCTACGCCCGCACGCCGCGGCACCGGCCGGTCAGCGGCTACATCGGTGCGCGTCGCAGCCTGCTCGTCGTCGACGACCACCCGACGCAGCGCCAGATGCTCGCCGGCATGCTGTTGCCGCTGGGCTTTCGCATCCGCGAGGCGGCGAGTGGCCGCGAGTGCGTGGAGAGCGTGCTGGAAAAGCAGCCCGATGCAGTGCTGCTCGACATCTCGATGGACGACATGGACGGCTGGGAGACCGCACGCCGCCTGCGCGACCACGGCATCACCGACATGCCCATCATCATGGTCTCGGCGAACGCGTTCGAGAACCAGCCCGACCGGCTGCTCGCCGCCGAATGCCAGGGCTTCGTCGACAAGCCGGTGATCGAGTCGGAGCTGCTGATGGTGCTGCAGCGCCACCTCGAACTCGAATGGGTGGCCGAGCTTGCAGTGCCGAGCTGGACCACATCGTCGCCGCCGCCGCCGCCGGCGCCGACGCCGACGCCCGCCGAACGCCTGCCGGAGGCGCATGCGGACACGCTGCTGCGGCTGGCCCGAATCGGGCACCGCCAGGGGCTGCAGTACGCGCTCGACACGCTGGTGCTCGCGCACCCCGAATGCGAGCCGCAGGCGAGCGCGCTGCGCGAGCTCGTCGCGCGCTTTGCGTGGGACGAGCTGATCGCGCGGCTCACCGACACGCTGGACGCGGTCGGCGAGGAGGCGGCATGAATCGCAGTGGTGGTGACATCGTGCTCGTCGTCGACGATGTGCCCCAGTCGCTGGGCGCGCTGTGCGTCGAGCTCGAGAACGACGGCTACACGGTGCTGGTCGCGTCCGACGGTGCCGCGGCGCTGCAACGGCTGGACCTGGTCGCGCCCGACGCGATCCTGCTCGACGCACTGATGCCCGGCCTCGACGGCTTCGAGACCTGTCGCCGCATCAAGGCGATCGCCGCGTGGCGGCACATCCCGATCATCTTCATGACCGGCCTGTCGGAGACCGGCCACATCGTCAAGGGCTTCGAGGCCGGCGGCGTCGACTACGTCGTCAAGCCGGTGCGCGCGCAGGAGGTGCTGGCCCGGCTTGCCACGCACGTGCGCAACGCCCGCGCCGCCCGCATGGCGCGCGAGGCGGTCGACGTCGGTGGCCACGGCGTCCTGCTGGTCGACGCGCACCGGCGCATGGCCTGGCATTCGCCGCAGGCACAGCGCTGGCTCGCACAGTTCTTCCCGATGACGCCCGACCTGGCCTGCATCGCCTGGCTCTACCCCGAGGCACCGCCGGCGGACGACCTGCGTCGATCGCGCGGAACACCCGGAACGCTCACTGCGCGCCGGCTCGGCCGCGCGGGCCTGGGCGAGGAGATGTGGCTGCTGAGCCTGCGCCCGGCCGACGCGCAGGTGGCCTCGCGCCTGACGACGGCGTCGCTGACGCCACGCGAGACCGAGGTGCTGTCCTGGGTCGCCAAGGGCAAGACGAACCGCGATGTCGGCGAGATCCTCGGCATGAGCCCGCGCACCGTCAACAAGCACCTCGAACACGTGTTCGAGAAGCTGGGGGTCGAGACACGCGCGGCGGCGGCGGCGCTGGCGAGCCGCGAGCTGCCTTGACGGCCTTCTAGGCCGTCAGCCAGTTGCCGGGCCAGCCGAGCAGCTCGGCGGTGCGGCGCACCACCCATTCGGCCTCAGGCGCTTCGACCGTGGTCGGTGGGACGAGCAGCCCCTGGTGGCAGCGCTGCAGCACGGTGGCTTCATCGACGCCATCGCGGAAGTGCACCATGCTGCAATGGTCGGTCAGCAGGTTGGCGAGGTCTTCGCACAACTCGTAGCGAGCGGCGATGGTCTCGCGCGGTGCGGTCAAGCGGTTGCGCGTGTCGCGGTAGAGGGCGATGAACGAGTCGGGTACGTGGACCTGATTCTCGTCATAGTCGCCACTCAATCGAACACCGGCACCACGCCGTCCTTCAGCGTGCCGCGGGCCTGCTCGTAGTCGGGCAGCACCGAACGGACCACGTCCCAGAAGCGCGGGCTGTGGTTCATCTCGCGCAGGTGGGCGAGCTCGTGCGCGACGACGTAGTCGATCGTCGGCAGCGTGAAGTGGATCAACCGCCAGTTCAGTCGGATCGAACCATCGGCGCTGGCGCTGCCCCAGCGCGTCTGCGCCGACGACAGGCTCAAACGCGTGTAGCGCACGCCGAGGCGTTGCGTGAACAGCTGGCAGCGCTCCTCGAACACACGCCGCGCCTGGCGCTGCAGCCAGCTCTGCACGGCATCACGGATCTGCGCCGCGGTGGCGGTGTGCGGGAGGCCGATGTGCAGCATCAGGTGCGGCACACCGGGCAGCGTGGCTGAATCTGTATTCAACACCGAGCCCGTCGTGCGCGGGTCGAGCACCAGGGTCACTGTGTCGCCGAGGAAAGGGATCGTCGTGCCGTCGCGCCAATCGACCTTGGCCGCCTGGAGGCGCTGCGCGCGCTCCTGCTGCTCGCGCAGCTTGCGCAGGATCCAGCCGGCCTTCTCCTGCAGCGCGACCTCGATGTCGCGCAGTCCGACCCACTTCGGCGCGTTCACGTTCAGGCCCTCCGGCCCGACGATGAAGCCGATGCTGCGGCGCCGCGCACGCTTGAGCGCGTAGCCGACGACGTGGTCGTTCAGCCGCGTCTCGCGATCGGCCTGCGGGTGGCGGAAGGTGGCAGGGGTCAGCACGCTGGCGATGGAGACGGGCTCGAACGGGACTTCGGGTGCGGGCGCTTCAGCGATCGACGCTGCCACCGGCGCCGAGGCCTCGAACAGCCCCAGCTGTTGCGGATCGGCGGCGGTGGCGCGACGCCTCATGGTCTGGCCGCGTCCTTCGTGTAAGCCTCAGGGTCGAGGCGACGCATCTCGGCCTCGATCCAGGCTTCGACCTCGCGCATCAACTCGTCCGGCTGGCGGCCCTCGCTGGCGATCGGCTGCCCGATCGACACATCGATCACGCCCGGCCGCAGCACGAAGCTCTTGCGCGGCCAGCAGCGAGCCGAGGTCACGGCGATCGGCAGCACCGGCCGGCCGGTGTCGATCGCCAGCCGCGTGCCGCCCGCCTTGTAGGTGCCGCGCCCACCGCGCGCGGCGCGCGTGCCCTCGGGGAACATGATGACCCAGTGGCCCTTGTTCATGAACTCGCGGCCTTGCGCGGCGACGAGGTTCCAGGCCTCGGCGCGCTTGCTGCGGTCGATGTGGATCA
>JBDUAG010000308.1:0-5195 GCA_040004785.1 Burkholderiales bacterium
GCATCCCCGACACGCTGCTGTTCCGCGCCGGCGGTGACGACTCGGTGCGCGGCTACGCCTACCGCACGCTCGGCCCGAGCATCGATGGAGTGACCATCAGCGGGCGCAGCCTGTTCACCACCAGCATCGAGGTCGCGCGGCCGATATCGAAGCGCTACCCCGCCTACTGGTGGGCCGCGTTCATCGATGCCGGCAACGCCGCCGACAAGTTCAGCGAGATCCGGCCCGCGTATGGCTACGGCGTCGGCCTGCGCTGGCGCAGCCCGGTCGGGCCGCTGCGCATCGACCTCGCCTACGGTCAGCAGACGAAGCAGGTCCGCACCCACCTCAGCGTCGGGATCGCGTTCTGATGCGCACACGGCGCGTTCTCGGCTGGGGCGCACTGGCGATCGCGTTGCTGTCGGCCGTGGCCGTGGCGAGCGTCTGGTGGAGCGTGCGCAGTGAACGCGGCAGCGCCTGGCTGCTGACGCTGCTGCCGGGTGTGCAGGTCGATGCGCCCAGCGGCCGGCTGCTTGGCGACTTCAGCGCGAAGCAGGTGATCGTCAAGTTGCCCGGCGGCAGCAACACGTTCACGCTCACCGGCCTCGCCTGGAAGGGCTTGACGGTCGAACGCGCGTCGTCGCCGCGCTGGCTGCGCATCGACATCGCCGAGCTCGAGATCGCGCGCATCGAACTCGCGTTCGGCGCAACGAAGGGCAAGCCGCTGAAAGCCCCCTCCGACCTGAGCCTGCCGATCGAACTGGAGCTGCGCGCGCTGCACGTCGGCGAGCTGCACGCGGCCGCGCTCGGCGCGCAGCCGATCCGCGAGCTGCGCGCGCACCTGCATGCCGGTGCGAACGGCGGCGCCGAGCACCGCATCGACGGCCTCGCACTGAGTTGGGATCGGCTGCAGGCGAGCGGTGATGCGCGCATCGCCAGCGCCGCGCCGATGAGCCTGACCGCGACGCTGCAACTCGCGCAGCAGGCCGCCGACACGCTGCCGCCGTTGCGCGCACGCGCCACCCTGGCCGGCCCGCTCGCCGAGCCGCTGTTGCAGGCCACCCTGCGCGCCGCCGAGGCGCCCGGTCGGCCGGCGCAGGCACTCGATGTGCGCGCCACGCTGCGGCCGTTCGCGCCCTGGCCGCTGGGCGCGTTGCAGGCGTCCACGACCGCACTCGACCTGTCGGCCTTCAGCACGGCCGCACCGGCCACCGCGATCACCGGCCGGGCCGTGGCGATCAGCACCGCCGGCGACCAGCCTGCAACACTGACGCTGGCCCTCAGCAACGCCCTGCCCGGCCGCTGGAACGAAGGCAAGTTGCCGCTGCACCGCCTCGCCGTCGAACTCGTCGGCCGACCCGACCAGCCAAACGCGTTGACCGTGCAGCAGCTCGACGCCGAACTCGGCACGCCGCAGCAGCCCGCCGGGCGCCTCACCGGCCAGGGCCGCTGGTCGCCTGCCGAGTGGTCTCTCGACGCGCAGCTCGCCGACGTGCGCCCATCGCTGCTCGACGCGCGCGCGCCGTCGATGCGGCTCAGCGGCCCGGTCGTGCTGACCGGCGCCGGCGCCGTGAAGGTCAAGGCCGAGCTGGCGGGCCAGGTCGATGGCATCAAGGCCGCGCGTGCGGTGCAGCTCAAGCTCGATGCCACGCTCAGCGTCAATTCCGAGACCGCGCGCATCGAGCTGCGCGACCTGCAGGCGCTCGCCGGCGAGGCGCGCGCGCAGCTCTCGGGCCTCGTCACGCACGCCGCGAGCGACGCGCCGTGGGCCGTCAAGCTCGACGCCGCGCTGAAGGATTTCGACCCCGCGCTGTGGTGGCCCGGCCGCGACGACTCGCCCTGGCGCAACCAGCTGAACCGGCTCAACGCGGGCGGCAAGGTCGACATTCAGCTGCCCGCCGCCGCGATCTCGCGCGCGCCGCTGGCGATGCTGGCGGCGCTGCGCGGGCAAGCGGCCTTGACGCTGAGCCCGAGCACGCTCGCCGGTGTGCCGCTCACCGGCTCGGCAACGCTGCAAAGCGGCGGCGGTGCGCAGGTCACGACCGCGATCGATCTCATCGCCGAAGGCAACCGCGTGCAGGCGACAGGCCAGCTCGCGACCGGCGGCGATGGCGCGAGCGACGCGTGGGACGTGACCGTCGACGGCCCGGTGCTGGCCCGCCTCGCGCCGCTGTATCGCCTGCTGCAACCCAAGGCCGGCGACGCCGCGTTCGCCGGCACGCTCACCGCCAGCGCGCATCTGAGCGGGCGCTGGCCCGCGCTCACGACGCAAGGCCAGCTGGAGGCGAACGCGTTGCGTGTCGGCGCCTTCAGCGTGCAGAAGGCGCAAGGTCGCTGGTCGCTCGGTACCTCGATGAGCGCGCCAGTCGACGCGCAGCTGACCTTGACGCAGGCCGCGCGGTTCCAGGCCGGCGGCGCGGCCGGGCCGTCGATCGAGGACGCGCAGCTCACGCTCAAAGGCACGGGCCGCGCCCACACGCTCGAGCTGCGCGCCGACTCGAAGGCACGGCCACCGGCGTGGGTCGATGGCGTGCAAGCCACCCCGGCGTCGAGCACGGCACACACCTTGGCGTTGCTGCAGGTGCAAGGCGGGCTGGTGGATGTGCCAGGCACGGCGCTCGCGGGCTGGCGCGGCACGATCCAGCAGCTCGACGTGCGCAGCTCAGCAACGGCCGCCAATGCGGCACCACTGCTGCACACGCAGGACCTGGCACTCGAAGCGCTGTGGTCCGGCGGCCCGCTGCGCATGAGCGTGCAGCCGGGCCGCGCCGAGGTGTTCGGCGGCGCAGTGCGCTGGAGCCGCTTCACCTGGGCCGCGGCGGCCACCGACAGCGGCTTCGCGCAGATCGAGGCGGATGCCGAGGTCGAGCCGCTGCGCATCGCGCCGTTGCTGGCACGTGCGCAACCCGACTTCGGCTGGGGCGGCGACCTCAGCGTCAGCGCGCACATCAAACTCCGCAGCGCACCAAGCTTCAGCGCCGACATCGTGATCGAGCGCGCCAGCGGCGACCTCACGGTGACCGAAGAACAAGGCACGCGCACGCTCGGCCTGACCGACCTGCGCCTCGGCCTCGCGGCCGACAACGGCGTCTGGAACTTCACGCAGGGCATGGCGGGCACGACCCTCGGCGTGGCGGCCGGCGCCGTCGTCGTGCGGACCACGCCTCAAGCCACCTGGCCGCCGGCCGACGCGCCGATCCAGGGCGTGCTGGAGCTGCAGGTCGCCGACCTCGGCACCTGGGGCACTTGGGTGCCGCCGGGTTGGCGGCTGGCCGGTGCATTGCGCGCCAGCGCCGGCATCAACGGCCGCTTCGGCGCGCCCGAGTACACCGGCGAGGTCGTGGGCACGCAGCTCGGGGTGCGCAACTTCCTGCAGGGGGTGAACGTCAGCGAGGGCGATATCGCGATCCGGCTGCAGGGCACGAGCGCACGCATCGAGCGCTTCACCGCGAAGGCCGGCAACGGCAGCGTCAAGCTCGACGGCGAAGCGAGCCTGGGCGAGGCGCCGAAGGCGGTGCTGCAGGTGACCGCGGACAAGTTTCAGTTGCTCGGCCGCGTCGATCGGCGCATCGTCACGAGCGGCAACGGGCGGCTGCAGCTCGATGCGAAGTCGCTCGCATTCGACGGCCAGTTCGGCGTCGACGAAGGCCTGATCGACTTCACGCGCAGCGATGCGCCGAAGCTGTCGAGCGACGTCAACGTGGTGCGGGCGAGGGGCGTGCCCGCACCCGCCGATGCAGCGAGCGCCGCGAGCGCCGCCGCCGAGGCTGCAAACCCGGCGCGCGAGGTCGCGCTCGACCTGCGCGTTGCGCTCGGTGACAAGCTGCGGCTGCGCGGCCGCGGCATCGACACCGGCCTGAGCGGCGACCTGCGCATCACCTCGCCCGGCGGCCGCCTCGCCGTCAATGGCACGGTGCGCGCCACCGACGGCACCTACGCCGCCTACGGCCAGAAGCTGACGATCGACAAGGGCCTGATCACCTTCAACGGTGCGGTCGAGAACCCGCGCCTGGACATCGAGGCGACGCGCCCGAACCTCGACGTGCGCGTCGGCGTGGCCGTCAGCGGCCTCGCGACGAACCCGCGCATCCGGCTGTTCTCGGAACCCGAGCTGTCCGAGCTCGACAAGCTCAGCTGGCTCGTGATGGGCCGCGCCAGCGACGGGCTGGGCCGCACCGACACCGCGCTGGTGCAACGCGCCGCGCTGGCGCTGCTGGCCGGCGAAGGCGGCGGCGTCACCGACCAGCTCACGAAGGCGATCGGCCTCGACGACATCGGCGTGCGCCAGACCGACGGCGAGGTGCGCGAGACCGTGATCTCGCTCGGCAAGCAGCTCTCGCGGCGCTGGTACGTCGGCTACGAGCGCGGGCTGAACGCGACCACCGGCAACTTCCAGCTGATCTACCGCATCGCGCAGCGCTTCACGCTGCGCGCGCAATCGGGGCAGGACAGCTCGCTCGACCTGATCTGGACGTGGCGCTGGAAGTAGGCCTATCCTGCGGCGATCGATGTGTCTGGAGAAGGCGACATGCCCGGCACCCTGCTCGTCTACGACGCCGATTTTCCACGCGCCGCCACCGCCCGCGGCGAACGCATCATCAATCGGCCCACCGCGGCCGAGCTGATGGACAACCACTACCCCGCGCCACAACGGCTGCTCGCGATCCCGTCGTCGCTGGCACCGGACGCCTATGTGGCGCTCATCCTGCGCGAGATGCGCACGTTCACGCGCGCGATCGACGTGCTCGCGATCTTCGGCCACGGCGTGGTCTCCTCCGCGGCGACGCCGGGTGGCAGCGTGGCCGTCACGACCGGGATCCTGCTCGGCGCCTCGCCGATCACGCAATCGAGCGCGAGCCTCCTGAGCACGCTGCGCGGCCACCTCGCGCGGCACGCACGCTGCGAGCTCTGGGTGTGCCAGGCCGCGAGCCGCGGCGGCGCGGGCGGGCTGTCGGGCCACAACCTCTGCCAGGCGATCGCCGATGCGCTGCGCGTCGAAGTGCGCGCCTCCGCGATCGATCAGCAGACCGACACGATCGGCGGCGCGGGCACGCTGGAAAGCGAGATCCAGTTCCTGCCCTGGGACGGCGAAGTCGAGACGATTCGCCCGAGCGGCCGGCGCGGCTGAGCGTCACGTGAAGCGCGTGCGAAAATCCGCGCCGCCTCGCCGTAGTTCAATGGATAGAACGGCCGCCTCCTAAGCGGCAAATACAGGT
>JBDUAG010000309.1:0-5162 GCA_040004785.1 Burkholderiales bacterium
TCGAGGTTGGCATCGCTGAAACTGAACGGGCTGCGGTAGTGCGCGCGCAGCATGAAGAAGCGCACCGTCTCTGCATCGAAGCGCACGAGAACGTCGCGGATGGTGAAGAAGTTGCCCAGCGACTTGGACATCTTCACCTGATCGACATTCAGCAGACCGTTGTGCGCCCAGAGGCGCGCCGGCGGCTTCCCGGTAGCGCCTTCGCTCTGCGCGATCTCGTTGTCGTGATGCGGGAACTGCAGGTCGGCGCCGCCGCCATGAAGATCGAACTGCTCGCCGAGCAGCGCGCAGGCCATCGCCGAGCACTCGATGTGCCAGCCGGGCCGACCCGGGCCAAAGCCGGATTCGTACTTCGCGTCGGCCGGCTCTTCGGGCTTCGCGGCCTTCCAGAGCACGAAGTCGAGCGGATCGTCCTTGCCGCCTTCGACAGCCACCCGTTCGCCCGAGCGCAACTCGTCGATCGACTTGCCCGAGAGCTTGCCGTAGCCGGGGAACTTGCGCACCGCGTAGTTCACGTCGCCATTGGCGGCACGATAGGCCAGGCCCTTCGCTTCGAGCGCGCCGATCATGGACAACATCTGCGGCACGAACTCAGTCGCTCGCGGCTCGTGCGTGGGGCGCAGCACACCGAGCGCGTCGAGATCGGCATGCATCTCGGCCACCATCTCGGTGGTCAGCGCGCGGATCGGCATCTTGCGTTCGAGCGCGCGGCGGATGATCTTGTCGTCGATGTCGGTGATGTTGCGCACGTAGGTCACGTCGAAGCCGAGCGTGCGCAGCCAGCGGTAGATCAGGTCGAACGCGATCATCATGCGCGCGTGCCCCACATGGCACAGGTCGTAGACGGTGATGCCGCACACGTACATGCGCACGCGGTTCGGCTCCAGCGGCGTGAAGGTCTCGAGCGCCCGGGTGAGCGTGTTGTGGATGCGAAGCGTCATGGGGCAGCGTGCCGCGGCTGGACAAGGCCGTCACGCGGGAGTCGGATCAAGGGGCATCGTCGTGCCGTCGGCCAGTGCCAGAGCGCCTGTCGCAGCGACTCTCGCAAGGGTGGCCTGCACTACAATCGACGCAGTATACCGGGCCGCCTTTGCGCGTTGTATGCCGCTGTCTGCGGCTTGACAAACCTCACGCGCCACCTGTCCCTTGCCTTCCACCACGCCGATGCCGGGTCTGATTTCCCACCTCCACCGACTGCTGCTGATCGCCTTGCTCGGCACCGCGGTCACCGCACAGGCGGACGATCTCGGTGACGTGCAACGGCTCTACTACGCCGGCCAGGCCACCGCCGCGATGGCGCGCGCCGACGAGTTCCTGAATGTGCACCCGAAGGACGCGCAGATGCGCTTTGTCAAGGGCGTGATGCTGACCGATGCGAAGCGCAACACCGAAGCCGTCGCGCTGTTCCAGAAGCTCAGCGAAGACTATCCCGACCTGGCCGAGCCCTACAACAACCTCGCCGTGCTCTATGCCGGCGCCGGCGACTACGCCAAGGCCCGCGCCACGCTCGACCAGGCCTTGCGCACGAACCCGATGTACGCCACCGCGCACGAGAATCTCGGCGATGTGCATGCCGCGCTCGCGGCTCAGTCGTACGCGCGTGCCCTCAAGCTCGACCCGGGCAACGTCACGGTGCCGCCCAAACTGGCGATCGTGCGCGAGCTCTACAAGCACTCGGCGCACGCTGCCGAGGCGACCACCGATCCCATCCCAGGAGACATCAAATGACCATGTCGATTTCACGCTCGGCTCGTTGCGCAGCGCTCGTGACGCTGCTGTGCGTCAGCGTCGCAGCGCAGGCGCAGCATGTCAAGCTCGCCACCTCGGCCGGCGACATCGTGCTCGATCTCGATGCCGCCAAGGCGCCGAAGACCGTCGCGAACTTCCTTGGCTACGTGAACGCTGGCCACTATGACGGCACGGTGTTCCATCGCGTCATCCCGACCTTCATGATCCAGGGCGGCGGCATGACGGCCGACATGAAGGAGAAGACGACCAAGGCGCCGATCGCGCTCGAGAGCCGCAACGGCCTGACCAACGTGCGCGGCAGCGTCGCGATGGCACGCACCAACGACCCGAACTCGGCGACCTCGCAATTCTTCATCAACGTCAAGGACAACGCCATGCTCGACGCCACGAACTCGCGCGACGGCAACGGCTACGCGGTGTTCGGCAAGGTCGTCTCCGGCATGGAGGTGGTCGACAAGATCCGCAACGTTCCCACCGGCAGCAAGGGCATGCACGACGATGTGCCTCTGACGCCGATCACGATCAACAAAGCCACTCTGGAGAAATAGCATGGGCACGCAAGTCGACATCGAAACAAGCAAGGGCACGATCCGCGTCGAGCTCGACGAGGCTAAGGCGCCGCTGTCATCGAAGAACTTCCTCGAATACGTGGACGCCGGTCACTACGACGGCACGGTGTTTCATCGCGTCATCCCGGGCTTCATGATCCAGGGTGGCGGCTTCGAGGCCGGCATGCGTCAAAAGGCCACTCGCGCGACGATCCAGAACGAGGCCAACAACGGTCTGAAGAACGACCGCTACACGCTGGCGATGGCACGCACTTCGGCACCGCATTCGGCGAGCTCGCAGTTCTTCATCAATGCGACCGACAACAACTTCCTGAATTTCACCGCCGAGAGCGCGTCGGGTTGGGGTTATGCGGTGTTCGCGAAGGTCGTGTCGGGCAGCGAGATCGTCGATGCGATCGAGCGCGTCAAGACCGGCAGCAAGGGCGGCCACGGTGACGTGCCCCTGGAAGACGTGCTGATCGTCAGCGCCAAGCGCGTCGCCTGAGGTTCGCGCCGGCCTGCGTGGTGGAAGCGTCAGCACCGGAAGTCGTGGCACCGCCCGCATGGCGGCGCATCGACTTCATCAGCGACCTGCACCTGGCCGAAGACACGCCACGCACGTTCGCCGCCTGGCGTGACTACCTGCTGAACACGCGCGCCGACGCGGTCTTCGTCCTCGGCGACCTGTTCGAGGCCTGGGTCGGCGACGACGCGCGCTTCGAGGGCTTCGAGGCCGCCGCAGCTGCGGTGCTCACCAAGGCAGCGGCGTTGCGCCCGATCGCGTTCATGGTGGGCAATCGCGATTTCCTGCTCGGCCGCGCGATGCTCGCGGCATGCGGCATCGACGCCCTGCCCGACCCGATTGTGCTGTGCGCCTTCGACCAGCGCGCGCTGCTGTCGCACGGCGATGCCTGGTGCCTCGCCGACACCGACTACCAGCGTTTCCGCCGCGAGGTACGCGATCCGGCCTGGCAGGCGCGGATCCTGGCGAAGCCGCTCGCTGAACGGCGCGCCCTGGCGCGCAGCATCCGCTCCGAGAGTGAGCGCAAGGCGGCCGAGCACCAAGGCGAATGGGCGGACGTGGACGCGCCCACCGCGATCGACGGGTTGATGACGGCGCGGGCAACCACGCTGGTCCACGGCCACACGCACCGACCGGCCACCGAGGCGCTGGCCCCGACGCTCGTGCGCCATGTGCTCAGCGACTGGGATCTCGACCACGCCGACCGCGCGCAGGTGCTGCGCTGGCAGGACGGCGTCTGGGCTCGCCTGACGCCGGCCGCGGCCGTGGCCTGAGCCGTGCGCGACTGGCTCAAGCGCTGGCGCACGGCGCGCACCCTGGAGCGACGCGCGATCCCCGATCCGTTGTGGCGGCTGACGCTCGCGCGCTTCCCGTTTCTGGGGTGGCGCGGCGAGGACGACATCGCCCGATTGCGCGAGATGAGCACGCTGTTTCTCGCCGGTAAGGAGTTCACCGGCGCACACGGCCTGGAGGTCGACGACGAGATGGCCGTGGCGATCGCGGCGCAGGCCTGCCTGCCGGTGCTGAAGCTCGGGCTCCAGCACTACGACGGCTTCGTCGGCATCGTCGTGCACGCCGACGCGGTCGTCGCGCAGCGTGAGGTCATGGACGAGGATGGTGTCGTCCACCACTACGAGGAAGAGCTGTCTGGCGAGGCGATGCAGGGCGGCCCGGTGATGCTGTCGTGGTTCGACGTCGATGACGCGGCGGCCTCGGCCGAGGTCGGCTACAACGTCGTGATCCACGAGTTCGTGCATGTGCTGGACATGCGCAACGGCGGCGCCGATGGCGTGCCCGCGCTGCCCGACCGCGCCGCTCAAGGGGAGTGGATGCAGGTGATGGGAGACGAGTACGCCGCGTTCTGCGAGCGCGTCGATGCGGGGGACCACACGCTGCTTGACCCCTATGGCGCCGAGGCCGAGGAAGAGTTTTTCGCGGTCGCGTCGGAGGCCTTCTTCGTCGCGCCGCGCGAGTTCAGCGCCGAGCACCCGCGTCTGTACCAATTGCTGCGCAGCTACTTTCAGCAGGATCCGGCCGCGCATTGAAAAAGGGCCCGAAGGCCCTTTTTTGGAGCAACTCAGCCTGATCTGATCAAGCCGTCGCCGGCTCGGCCTTCGGCTTGTCGCTCTTCTTGGTCGGCTGGATGTCGAGCAGCGGTTTGCCGTCGGCATCCACGTCCACCGTCAGGCGACCGCCATCGACAAGGCGCCCGAACAGCAACTCGTCGGCCAACGCACGCCGGATCGTGTCCTGGATCAGCCGTTGCATCGGCCGAGCGCCCATCAGCGGGTCGAAGCCCTTCTTCGCGAGCTGCTTGCGCAGCGCATCGGTGAACGTGACCTCGACCTTCTTCTCGGCGAGCTGGCTCTCCAGCTGCAGCAGGAACTTGTCCACCACGCGCAGGATGATCTCTTCGTCGAGCGCGCGGAAGCTCACGGTCGCATCGAGCCGGTTGCGGAACTCGGGCGTGAACAGCTTCTTGATGTCGGCCATCTCGTCGCCCTGCTCGCGCGCCGTCGTGAAACCGATCGTGGCCTTGTTCATCGTCTCGGCGCCGGCATTCGTCGTCATGATGATGATGACGCTGCGGAAGTCGGCCTTGCGCCCGTTGTTGTCGGTCAGCGTGCCGTGGTCCATGACCTGCAGCAGCACGTTGAAGACATCCGGGTGCGCCTTCTCGATCTCGTCGAGCAGCAGCACGGCGTGCGGCTTCTTCGACACCGCCTCGGTCAGCAGACCGCCCTGGTCGAAACCGACGTAGCCCGGCGGCGCCCCGATCAGGCGGCTGACCGCGTGGCGCTCCATGTACTCGCTCATGTCGAAGCGGATCAGCTCGACGCCGA
>JBDUAG010000310.1:0-5146 GCA_040004785.1 Burkholderiales bacterium
CGCCTTCGACGACCTCGGAGCGCGCGCCGATGAAGCAGTTGTCCTCGATGATGGTCGGGTTGGCCTGCATCGGCTCGAGCACGCCGCCGATGCCGACGCCGCCGGAGAGGTGCACGTTCTTGCCGATCTGCGCGCACGAGCCCACCGCGGCCCAGGTGTCGACCATCGTGCCTTCGTCCACATAAGCGCCGATGTTCACGAAGCTGGGCATCAGGATCGCGTTCTTCGCGATGTAGCTGCCGCGCCGCGCGACCGCCGGCGGCACGACGCGAACGCCGGTCTCGCGCATCTCGGGCTCGGTGAGGTGGGCGAACTTGGTTGGCACCTTGTCGTAGAAGCCCAGGTCGCCGGCGTGCATCAGCTTGTTGTCGTTGAGGCGGAAGCTCAGCAGCACCGCCTTCTTGACCCACTGATTCACCGTCCACTGGCCCACGCCCTGGCGCTCCGCCACGCGCAGGCGGCCGGCGTTGAGGTCGGCGATCACGGCCTCGACCGCCTCGAAGATCTTCGGGCTGTTGACGGCGTTGATCGAGGCGCGGCTCTCCCACGCCATCTCGATGGTGCTCTGCAGTTCGTTGGTTGGGCTCATGGTCTTCAAAGGGTTCGGGTGTATGAAACGATTCGGTGCGCGGCTTCCAGGCATTCGTCGGCCGGTGCCACCAGGGCGAGGCGGATGCGGCCCTGGCCGGGGTTCGCGCCGGCACCGCTCTGGTTCGGAGACGTGCGCGCCAGCAGGCTGCCTGGCAGCACCGCCACATTGTATTGAGCGAGCAGGCCTTGCGCGAAGGCGATGTCGTCCAGCCCGGATCGCGACACGTCGGCCCACAGGTAGAAGCCGGCGTCGGGCAGGGCCACGCCCATCACGTCGGCGAGCACCGGCGTGACCTGCATGAACTTGGTGCGGTACTGGTCGCGGTTGTCGACGACGTGGGCCTCGTCGTTCCAGGCCGCGATGCTGGCCTGCTGCACGACAGGGTTCATCGCGCTGCCGTGGTAGGTGCGGTAGAGCAGGAACGGCTTGATCAGCGCCGCGTCGCCGGCGACGAAACCCGAGCGCATGCCGGGCACATTGGAGCGCTTGGAGAGGCTGGTGAACGCGATCAACCGGCTGAAATCGGTGCGGCCCAGCGCCGTGGCCGCCTCCAGCGAGCCGAGCGGTGCGTCGTCGCGGAAATAGATCTCGGAATAGCACTCGTCCGAGGCGATCACGAAGCCGAAGCGGTCGCTCAGCTCGAACAGGTGCTTCCACTCCGCCAGCGGCATCACCGCACCGGTCGGGTTGCCGGGCGAGCAGACGTAGAGCAGCTGCGTGCTCGCCCAGACCTCGTCGGTGACCCTGCTCCAGTCGGCGGCAAAGCCACGCGCCGGGTCGTTGTTGACGAACGCCACCTGCGCGCCCGCCAGCAGCGCCGCGCCCTCGTAGATCTGATAGAACGGGTTCGGGCAGACGACGGTGGCGCCGGGCCGGGTCGGGTCGATCACCGTCTGCGCCAGCGCGAACAGCGCCTCGCGCGAGCCGCCGACCGGCAGCACCTGCGTGGCCGCGTCCACGCGCACGCCGTAGCGCCGCGCCAGCCAGCCGGCGATGGTCTCGCGCAGCGCCGGCTCGCCCGCCGTCGCCGGGTAGCTCGCCAGGCCCTTCAGGTTGTCGCGCAGGGCCTGCTTGATGAACTCGGGCGTGGCGTGCTTGGGCTCGCCGATGCTCAAGGAGATGGGCTTGAGCGCCGGGTTCGGCGTGATGTGCTGGTTCAGTGCGCGCAGGCGCTCGAACGGGTAGGGGTGGAGCTTGGCGAGCAACGGATTCATGCGTCGATTATCGGGGAGCACTGCGAGGCCGCAGGCATGGCCCCTATCGTGCATGCACTCTCACGCCTTCACCCTGGGGACGCACATGCTCATCAAGATCGGCTACGACATCGAGTTGACCATCGCCTCGCCGATGGCGCTGGTGTGCCTGCTGCGCGTGCATCCGTCGCGCCAGCACGACCTGCTGGCGCCCGAGTTCATCGACACCTGGCCAGTGCTGCCGGTCGAGGAGTACCTCGACGGCTTCGGCAACCAGTGCCTGCGCATCAACGCGCCGCTGGGTGTGAACCAGGTGCGCTTTCGCAGCGAGGCGGTGGTGCGCGACTCCGGCCTGCTCGACGAGGTCGACTGGAACGCCTACCAGCACGACCCCACCGAGCTGCCCACTGCGACACTGCAGTTCTTGCTGCCCAGCCGCTATTGCGAGGTCGACAGCGAACTGCTGCCGTTCGCCTGGAACCAGTTCGGCCAGACGCCGAAAGGCCGCCCGCGCGTGCAGGCGATCTGCGACTTCGTGCACCAGCACATCAAGTTCGACTACGGCGCGGCGCGCGCCACGCGCACCGCGGTGGACGGCTTTCGCGAGCGCATCGGCGTGTGCCGCGACTACACGCACCTGGCCGTCGCGCTGTGCCGCTGCATGAACATCCCGGCGCGCTACGCGACCGGCTACCTCGGCGACATCGGCGTGCCCATCCTTCCGGGGCCGATGGACTTCAGCGCCTGGTTCGAGGTCTTTCTCGGCGACCGCTGGTACACGATGGACGCGCGCCACAACAAGCAGCGCATCGGCCGCATCGTGATGGGGCGCGGCCGCGATGCGGGCGATGTGCCGATCACGATGGCCTTCGGGCAGAACACGCTGACGCGCTTCAGTGTGACCACTTACGAGGTCGACGCGCAGGGCGCCGCCGTCCCGGTCTGAACTACCGCTCCCACTCCAGCGCTGGCAACTCGTGGAAGACCTGCCGCGTACCGGCGATCCAGTGCTGCTTGAGCGTCTCGAAGTAGGCATCGCCGCTGTCGAAACGGCGCCGCATCGTCACCGCCAGGCTGTCGCGGGCGTAGCACAACAGATCGATCGGCATGCCCACCGACAGGTTGCTCAGCATCGTCGAGTCGAACGACACCAGCACGCACTTGGTGGCGTCCTCGAGCGTCGCGATCGGCGTCACGCCGAGGTCGAGGATCGGTTTGCCGTACTTGGCTTCGCCGGTCTGCAGGAAGCAGGTGTCGGTGCCGGCCTCGATGAAATTGCCCTCGGCGTAGAGGCGAAACAGCCGCATGTCCTCGCCGGCGATCTGGCCGCCGAGGACGAACGAGGCGTTGAACTTCAAACCGCCGCTTTCGAGGAACGGACCATCGCGGCGCTCGATGTCGCGCATCGCGTCGGCCACCAGATTGGCCACGTCGAACAGCGAGTCCGCCGACCAGATGTGGGGTGGCTGGGCGGCGGCGCGCTTGGTGAGCAGGCCGATCACCGCCTGCGTGGCCGCCAGACCGCCCGAGCTGAGCAGCACCAGCACGCGGTCGCCGCGGCGCTCGAACACCGTCATCTTGCAGAAGCTGGCGAAGTTGTCGACGCCGGCGTGGGTGCGCGAGTCGCTCGCGAAGATCAGCCCTTCGTCGAGCTTGACGCCGACGCAGTAGGTCATGGGGCGGTTGCGCCAGCGATCGGGACTTCGTCCGCCCAGACTCGGAAGCTCTCCAGCGTGTTCGGGCCGAAGGTGCTGGACAAGGCGACGTCGCAGGCATCGCGGCCGCGCGCGATCAGCACGCGGCCGATCCGTGGCGTGTTGTTGCGCGCGTCGAAGGTGTACCAGCGCTCGCCGAGGAAGGCCTCGAACCAGCCCGCGAAATCCATCGTGCCGTAGGGCGGCTCGGTGCCGTAATCGCCGAGGTAGCCGGTGCAGTAGCGCGCCGGGATGTTCATGCATCGGCAGAACGCGATCGCCAGATGGGCATAGTCGCGGCACACGCCCTGGCCCTCGTTGTAGGCCTCCAGCGCGGTCCGGGTGCGGCGTGCATGCTGGTAGCCGAACTCGATGTGGCGGTGCACGAAATCGCAGATCGCCTGCACCCGCGCCCAGCCGGGCGGGCTCGTGCCGAAGCGCTTCCAGGCAATCTCCGAAAGCTGGTCGGTCTCGCAATAGCGGCTGCCGAGCAGGTAGAGCAGCGTCGATTCGGGCAGGTACTCGACCGGCGTCTGCGGAGCCCCGAGCGCCACCACATCCGGCACGCCGCTGTCATTGACGATCGAGTCAGTGCTGAGCGTGAAGCGGCCTTGTGGCGCGACGAGGCGGCTGCACCAGTTGCCGAACAGATCGCGGTACGCGGTGACGGGCGCCGCCGGGTTCGTCACCAGGTGATCGGGCCGCACCAAATCAGAAGCCCGCGAGTAGTGGATGCTCAATGCGAGGATCATCGGGGTCGGTTGCGGGCACTGGTAGGTCATCTCGAAACCGACGCGGAATTTCATGCGGTGAGCTCCCCTGAGTGGTGTGTTTGCCGACGCTGGTCTTGCGGATCCTTCTACGCGGGTGCTCGGCGCTGGTCTGTGCGCCACCGCACAGTCGAATGTCGATTTGTCGGTGGTGAGGTTACAGCAGCCCGCTCATCGCCTCGAAGGTCGGGAGTTCGACCACCGGCTGCGGCTTCCAGCCCTTCTTGCGGTACTCGGCCACCACGTTGGTGTAGATGCCGCCGCGCACATACCACTTCGCGGTCAGGCGCACGAAGCGCGGGCTCGTGGCCGTGACGATGTCGTCGACGATGTCGTTCGTCACCTTTTCGTGGAACGCGCCTTCGTTGCGGTAGCTCCACATGTACATCTTCAGGCTCTTGAGCTCGACGCAGAGTTTGTCGGCCACCATGTCGATCGTGAAGTGCGCGAAGTCGGGCTGGCCGGTCAGCGGGCAGTTGCAAGTGAACTCGGGGATCTGGAACTGGATCGCGTAGTCGCGCTTTGTCGCCGGGTTCGGGAAGACCTGCAGCTCCTTGCTCGGCACGCTGGGCGGGTTCGCGGGGACGGGGCGGGAGGTGGCTGCTTTGTGAAGAGCGGACTTGGCCATCGTGGTCACGTTTGGAGAGCTTTGGGACAGGGGGCGATGCTATCATCCGCGCTGCTCCGAAGCCCGCGCAACGTGGGTTTTATTCAAACAAATCAAGCACTTAGGCGCCAGCCTCGACCTTGCCTCATGCGCCTGAACTCGATCAAGCTCTCCGGTTTCAAGTCCTTCGCCGAGCCCACCAACTTCCAGTTGCCGGGCCAGCTCGTCGGCGTGGTCGGGCCGAACGGCTGCGGCAAGTCCAACATCATGGACGCGGTGCGCTGGGTGCT
>JBDUAG010000311.1:0-5146 GCA_040004785.1 Burkholderiales bacterium
AGAGCTACCAGACCGGCGCCGATGTCTACGAGCTGTTCTTCACCTGGGCGCTGCTTGCGCTGCCGTTCGCGCTCGCCGGCCTGTCGGGCGCCGTGTGGGCGCTGTGGTGGGTCGTGCTCAACGCCGGCCTCGCACTGCTGTGCGGCACGCTGGGGCTGGACCACTTCTTCTGGCGCGTCGTCGCCGGCTGGGGTTGGGGGCGCGGCGCGTTGCTGATGCTGCCCTGCCTCGTCAACCTGCTCGGAGCCGGCGCCTTCCTGCTGCTGCGCGGCACACGCTTCGCGGCCGCTGCGCCGCTGTGGCTGCTGCGCCTGCTGCTCACGCTGGGCCTGGGCTACGGCACGGCCGCGTCCTTGCCCTACCTCACGCGCGCTGACTCGATGTCGCTGACGCTGTACACGGTGCTCTCGATCGGCATCGCCGCTGCCACCTGGCTGCGCCGCCGGGACGTGTTCCCGCTCACCGTGCTCGCCGGCAGCTGGATCGCGCTCTCGACCGCGTGGCTGGCGAATTCGATGCGGCTGAACGACCTCGGCGAGTTCTTCGTCATCGCGATGTGGCTGATCGCCAGCTCCACACTCACCGGCATGCTGCTGATGCGCTGGCTGCGCCAGTGGCGCGCCGCGGCCACCGAAGGAGTCACCTCATGAGCCCCGCCCTGCCCGACACCGTTGACCCGGCGCACGACCGCCCGCTCGCGATCAGCCTGCTGCTCGGTGCCAGCGGCTGGTTCGCCGGCCTGTTCATGCTGGCCTTCGTCGCGATGCTGTTCCAGCCCGACAACGCCGGCCAGGCCGCCGTCTGCGCCATCGTGCTGCTGGCCGCGGCGTGGGGCCTGTTCAAGGCCGATGGCGACGGCGCGCAGGTCTTCGTCGCGCAGCTCGGGCTGACGCTGTCGATCGCCGGCCAGTGCCTGATGCTGTACGCGATGAGCGAGCACGCCAACGGCATCGCGCCGATCGCGAGCGCTGCGCTGCTGCTGCAGGCAGTGCTCGCGTTGGCAATGCCGAACCGGCTGCACAGAACGCTCTCGACGCTGTTCGCGACCATCGCCTGGGCGTTGACGCTGCGCTTCGCGCTCTTCGGCGAGCCCGAGTTCTGGCGCAGCAACGGCCCGACGCATACCGCCTCGCTGCAGACCGCGCTCGCCGGCTGGCTGGCGGCGTGGTTGCCGGTCGGCGCCGGCTTGTGGTGGCTGATCCGCGGCAGGTCAGCGTGGGCCGTGCGCGGCGGTGAGCGCCTGCTGCAGCCAATCACCACCGGGCTGATCGTCGGCCTCGGGTTCGCCACGCTCGCGTCGCAGCCGTTCGAGTCGTTCCGCTGGTTCGGCAGCGGCGAGGTCGATGCCGGCAGCCTTGCGCTCTGGCCGCTGCTCTCTGCGTTCGCCGCCCTCGGTGCGGTGGCGGCGGCGTTCGCGCTGCGCCGGCGCGGGTTGATGAGCGTGTGCGTGATCGCGGCGCTGGGGCACGTCTCGCACTTCTACTACGCGCTCGGCACCAGCCTGCTGGTCAAGTCGCTGCTGATGCTGGTGATCGGCGCCGCGATGCTCGTCGCGGCACGCGCCTTGACGAACAAGGAGACCGCATGAAGCCCTTCACATTGCGCGCGTTGATCGCACTGGGCGCCCTGCTCGTGCTCGGCGCGCTGAACACCGCGATGGTCGGCAAGGAACGAATCAAGCGCAGCGGCGAAGTCGTCTACCTGCCGCTCGCACCGGTCGACCCGCGCTCGCTGATCCAGGGCGACTACATGGCGCTGCGTTTCGCGCTGACGGCGGACCTCGAACGCCGCGAGGAGGCCGACAAGCGCAGCGCGCGCGAAGGCACGCTGGCGTTCGCGAGCGTCGCCCTCGACGGCCGGCGTGTCGGTCGTCTGGCCGATGATGGCAAGGCACCCGCGTTGAAGCTGCGCTACCGCATCCGCCACGGCCAGGTCTGGCTCGGCACCAACGCGTTCTTCTTCGAGGAAGGCACAGCGGAGCGCTTCAACGGCGCGCGCTACGGCGAGTTCCGGGTCGATCGCGAATCGGGCGAGGCGGTGCTGGTCGGGCTGCGCGACGACAGGCTCGCCGCGCTGTGAGCGCTCAGGCCGCCAGCCGCTCGCGCATCGCGGCTATCACCGCCTTGTAGCTCGGCTGGCCGAAGATCGCGCTGCCGGCGACGAACGTGTCCGCGCCGGCATCGGCCGCGGCGCGGATGTTGTCGGTCTTGATGCCGCCATCGACCTCGAGGCGGATGTCGCGCCCGCTGGCGTCTATGAGCTTGCGGATGCGCTCGATCTTCTTCAGCGCGCCCGGAATGAAGCTCTGCCCGCCGAAGCCCGGGTTCACGCTCATCACCAGCACCAGATCGATCTGGTCGATAGTCCACTCGAGTTCGTCCAGCGACGCCGCCGGGTTGAACACCAGGCCGGCACTACAGCCCTCGGCGCGAATCAGCTGGATCGTGCGATCCACATGCGCGCTCGCCGCCGGGTGAAAACTGATGCGATTGGCGCCGGCTTTCGCGAAGGCCTGCGCGAGCGCATCGACCGGTTGCACCATCAGGTGCACGTCGATCGGTACCTTGCTGCCGTCGGCCTTCACGGCGTGCTTGCGCAGCGCCTCGCACACCATCGGCCCAAAGCTCAGGTTGGGCACGTAATGGTTGTCCATCACGTCGAAGTGGATCCAGTCGGCGCCGGCGGCGATCACGTCGCGCAGCTCGTCGCCGAGGCGCGCGAAGTCGGCGGAGAGAATGCTCGGGGCGATGCGATAGGTGCGTGAAGACATGTAGCGCTCTGGAGTTTGCGGGGAATTCTAGGTGGCGTCACGGACTTGCTGCCAGAATCGCCCGCATGTCTCGACCCGAACTCACCAGCACCGTCGCCGTGCGCCATCTGCCGGAGCAATCCGATGCGCAGGCCGGCCAGCATGCGTTCGCGTACACGATCACGATCCACAACAGCGGCGACGTCACCGCGCAGCTGATCGCGCGCCACTGGATCATCTCCGACGCGAACGGCCACACCGAGGAGGTGCGCGGCCTGGCCGTCGTCGGCCATCAGCCGCTGCTCAAGCCGGGCGAGAGCTTCGAGTACACGAGCTGGACGCGCCTGGCCACGCCGAACGGCACGATGCGCGGCACCTTTTTCTGCATGACCGAGGACGCACGGCCGTTCGACGCGCCGGTGCACGAGTTCGGCCTGACCCTGGCCTCGGCCCTTCACTGATCGATGGCGACGGCCTCGCCCTGGGATCTCACTGCGCTGCTCAACGCTGCCGACCCGAAAGCCTCGCTCGCCGAACGCCATCTCTGGCTGATCCGCCTGATGGAGTGGCTGCGCCACGCGCCGGTGGAGGGCGAGCGCGTCACGCCGACGCCGGTGCTGCGGCTGAAGCACCTGCTCGGCGTGCTCGATCGTCACCCCGAGCACCAAGGGCGCGTCGCCGAGGTGCTGCGGCGCTTCTGGGAGGAGGTCGACAACGCCGCGTTGCTGGCCGATTTCGGCTTCGCGCCGCGCATGGACCTGTGGGGCGAACTCGGCCGCCGCGTGCGCGCGCGCGTGCTGCCACGGACACCGGCGACGACCGACCTGGGCGAGCTGTTCCCGATGCTGTTCCCCGACCAGAACGACGCCGTCTGGCTGCGCGAGATCGACGACGCGACGCTCGCGCGGCTGCGTGACCGCATCGTGCCGGAGCACCGCGATGGCGCCTGGCGCCAACCGTTCTTCGACGCGATCGTGTTCCTCGCCAGCGCGGTGCGCGCATCGGCGTTCTCGCCCGCGATCCGCCAGCGCATGAGCCCGGAGCTGCTGACCGAGCGGCCATTCCGCCAGCTCGCGCGCGTCGCCGAACAGCTCGGCGAACCGGCCAAAGCCGAAGACGAGGCCACACTGCTGCAGCAGGTGCAATACCTGCGTGCGCTGCTCGACACCTGCCGGCGCTGCGCCGACAGCGTGCACGAGCACCTGGAGGCGCACGGCGTGTCAGTGAACGTCGTGTTCGAAGTCGATCAGATGCGCGAGCGCACGCACCGCATCGACGCGCTGCTGACCTGCCTGATCAGTCCCGAGCCGGCGCGCGAGATCGCGCACCTGTTGGCCGACCTGGTGCAGACGGCCGACGAGCGCCGCAGCATCCGTGCGCTGCTCGCGCAGCACTATTCGCTGCTCGCACGCAAGGTCGCCGAGCGCAGCGCCGAAACCGGCGAGCACTACATCACCCGCGACCGCGACGAGTACCGCGGCATGCTGCGCGCCGCGGCCGGCGGCGGCGCGGTGCTCGCCTGCACCACGTTCATCAAGTTCGCGCTGCTGGCGATTCCACTGTCGGCGTTCTGGGGCGGCTGGTGGGCCGGCATCAACTACGCGGCCAGCTTCGTGATCGTGCAGCTGCTGCACTTCACGGTCGCCACCAAGCAGCCGGCGATGACGGCGCCGGCGATGGCCGAGAAGCTCGCCGACGTGTCGGACGACGCCGCCGTCGAAGGCTTCGTCGACGAGGTCGCGCACCTGATCCGCTCGCAGGCCGCCGGCATCTTCGGCAACCTCGCCGCGGTCATCCCCGTCGTGCTGCTGGTGCAATACGGCTGCCGCCTCGCGTTCGGCGCGCCGCTGATCGATCACAAGACCGCCGTGCACGTGCTGGAATCGTTGACGCTGCTCGGCCCGACCGCGCTGTTCGCCGCGTTCACCGGCGTGCTGCTGTTCGCGAGCTCGCTGATCGCCGGCTGGGTCGAGAACTGGTTCGTCTGGCACCGGCTCGACAGCGCGATCACCTGGAACCCGCGCATCGTGGCCCGCCTCGGTGCGGCACGCGCGCGGCGCTGGGGCCACTACTGGCGTGCCAACATCTCGGGTTTCGCAGCCAACATCTCGCTCGGCATGATGCTCGGTGTCGTGCCGGTCGTGGCGCAGTTTTTCGGCCTGCCGATCGAGGTGCGGCACGTCACGCTCTCGACCGGCCAGCTCGCCGCGGCGGTCGGCACCGAGGGTGTCGAACTGCTGCGCCAGGGCCCGTTCTGGTGGTGCGTCGCGGGCATCGGGGTGACGGCCGTGCTCAACCTCACGGTGAGCTTCCTGATGGCATTCCGCGTCGCGCTGCGCTCACGCGGCATCCGGCTCGCCGATCGCAGCCGCATCTACCGCGCGATCCGCGCGCGGC
>JBDUAG010000312.1:0-5127 GCA_040004785.1 Burkholderiales bacterium
TACGTGCGCCGCACCGCGCGCAGCGTGGTGCTGGCCCAGGCCGACGCCGACGAGCAGCACGGCGCCGATCCCTACGTGCTGCGTTGCAAGCCGCGCTCGCTGATGTGCGTGCCGGTGCAGCGACAGGCGCGCCTGGTCGGCGTGCTGTACCTCGAACACAGCCGCGTCGGCGGTGCGTTCACTGCCGATCGAATCCGGACCTTGCAGGTGTTGTCGACGCAGGCGGCGATCTCGCTCGAGAACGCGCGGCTGTTTGCGCGTCAGAAGGAGGAGATCGCCCAGCGCGAGCGGGCGCAGGCGCAGCTCGCCGCTGCGCTCGCAGAGGTCGAGCGCATGAGCGCACAACTCGAGGCCGAGAACTCCTATCTGCGCCGCGACCTGATCGCGAATGTCTCGCACGATCTGCGCACGCCGCTGGTCTCGATCCGCGGGTACCTCGAGGTTCTTGCCGCGAAAGGCGACAGCCTCGATCCACCCAAGCGTCAGAGCTACCTGGACACGGCCGTGCGGCAAACCGAGCACCTCGGGACGTTAATCGATGACCTGTTCGAACTGGCCAAGCTCGATTTCAAGGGCATCTCGTTGCAGCGCGAGTCGTTCCAGCTCGCAGAGCTCGCGTCCGACGTCCTGCAGAAGTTTCAGTTGCTGGCCGACGGCAAGCAGATTGCGCTGCGTCTCGCGGCAGATGCGATGCTTCCGAGAGTCCACGCGGACCTGAGCCTGATCGAGCGGGTGCTCGACAATCTGATCGGCAATGCGCTGAAGTTCACCGCGAAGGGCGGTTGCGTTTCGATCTCGCTGAGCGCAGACGCGCGTGCCGTCAGGGTCTGTGTCGGCGACGACGGCGCTGGCATCCCGCAGGAGGATTTGCCCTTCATCTTCGATCGCTTCTATCGCGCAGCCAGCGGGCGCGATGGCACCGTCGGCGGTACCGGACTGGGCTTGGCGATCACGAAGCGCATCCTCGAGCTGCACGGCGGCAGCATCGTCGCGCAAAGTGACGAGACGGGCGCCACGTTTCGATTCGATTTGCCGCTGCCGTCGACGATGGAGGACCAGCTTGGCGGTACACCCACCGCAAGCTCGTAGAACCACTCCCTCATTTAATGATCACGGGAGCGGCTGCCTGCGATGCGGATGGAGTTTTCGCGGATGACATCCACCACGAAGCGAATCACTGCCTGTACTGGCTGGGCCTGTCGCGCCTCACGCGCATAGACGAAGTGCAATTGTCGCGTCGCGAGCACCTTTGGTGTGACGCGTACGAGGGTGGATTCGTCGTCTGCGACGAGGCACGGTAGGACGGCCAAGCCGGCACCGCTACGCGCCGCAGCCAGCATGTCGGTCATTTCGCGGCTGCGCAGTGCCAGAGTGGCGCGCGGCAGCCCTTGCTCGACCCACTTCGCCGCAGGAACCTCGAACAGCGTGAGGTCGTAGCCGATGATCTCGTGCCCGCTCAGGTCATCGGGGTCCGGCGGAGCCGAATGTCGCGCAAGGTAGGCATGTGAAGCATAGAGCGACCAGCCCGACTCGCCGAGCGAGCACGCAATGAGATCCTGGTCCGGGATCGGACCGCTTCGGACGACAAGATCGGCCTCACCCTTCTTAAGGTCGACCACTCTCGCGGCAGTCAGAAACTCCAACGTGAGCTGCGACTGGGAGTTATGGCCGCTTCTGTACGACCAGAACAAGGCGCTCATTGGGGCAAGCCCGAACCGGCTCAGAGTCGGCCAGAAGCTGACGGTGGCTCCGCTGAAAAGCTTTAAGCCCGCTCAGATTTCCGACGCTAAGAAGCGAGGGCCGAGCTGGAAGAACTTCAAGTAGCTCGCGACAGTATGACGCCTGCCCCTGCAGGAAATCTTGCTGAAATGCAGCTGGGGCACGTTGTCCCCCATTACGGATGCGGTTGAGAGAGCCGGCGCGGCAACTAATGAAGCTCTGCAGCTTGTTCACGCCGAGCGTCAGCTACCGGGCAGGGCAGCGGATCTACCGTCCCGGCCAGGAGTTGCCCTTCGCGCCTTCTCCACAAACCCGACGTTCAGTTGATTGCATCCTGAAATTGGGGTTCGAGAATTGCCAGCCGACGGTACAGCTCTTGGCGACGGCAGCCTGGGTCCCACCCCTCTTTACCGCTTCGTGCTGAGGTGAGACGCTCTTGCCTCGTCAAGTTTCATCGCGATCGTCGAGCGCATGGGTCTGCCGCGCGCGCGGACGGGACTACCCTGTCGAGAAGGAAGGAGACTCCATGAATGCGCCCATTTTTCGATTGCTGATGGTCGGCGTGCTTGCTTTGGTCGCTCCAATGGTCGACGCCGATGCCGCCGAACAACCGGCCGTCGCCGCAAGCTCGGGCCCGTTCGTCGGCCATCAGAACGTTGTCACCGCGCTAGTCTTCAATGCCAACGGCGACCTGTTGGCGTCTACAAGCATTGATCGGAGCGTTCGGCTCTGGTCAGCCGTGGATGGCCGCTCTCTTGGCGAAATAGTCTATCCGGCACAGGTCTTTGCGGCGGCCTTCACCCCCGACGGCCGCGCGCTTGGCGCTGCCGGCGTTGATGGAGTGATCCGACTATGGCAACTTAGTGATCGGACCTTGCTGCGTAGCTTCGTCGGGCATTCAGCGACGGTCCGCAGTCTGGCATTTTCTCCGGACGGGTCGGCGTGTGCCTCGATTGGCATCGGCGGCGAACTTCGAGTGTGGGACGTTACCTCAGGAAATTCGCGCTTCGTAGTTCAGGCGCACCCCGGCGTTGGCTTCGCGATCGCTTTCTCCCCCGATGGCCGAGCGATTGCGTCAGCGGGGGCCGAGGGAACAATTCGCTTGTGGTCCGCAAAGGACGGTCAGCCTGTCGGTACGCTGGCGGGGCATGACGGACCGGTACGCTCACTCGCGTTTGGTCCCGGGGGAAGGCTTATTTCAGGCGGCGTCGACAAGTCAGTCAGGATCTGGGCCGTCGCGGACCGCAAGCAGATTCTTCTGCTGCGAGGGCACCTCGGCCTCGTCAAATCAGTCGTCTTCTCGCCCGATGGCCGGTGGGCGATTTCGGGGAGCGGGGATGGCACGATCAAAGTCTGGGACAGCAACAGCGGGGATCTACTCAAGACACTGGGAGGACCAGAGGAAAGCGAAGGCGAGGCTGGCGTGTACGGGGTGGCCGTTGCTCCAAACGGCATCAGGGTCATTTCAGGAGGCATGCGTTCCATCGAAGTTTGGTCGCTGCCGTAGCGTCACGAGCTCGTTCGTTGAGGTATGAGCCCGGATGCCTGGAATGCCCGCTTCGCAATCACTGTGCAAACATCGACCGCTGCAGTAAGCGCGTCGGGTCGCTGGGGCACCAGTCACGATGACGAGCGGCCATCTCTCAAGCCCCCATCTCGCTTCAAGAGGAGGACAATGAACCGGCGGTGTGCGGTGCGTTACGCGATGAATCCTGATGCAGCGCTGCCCGACCTGCACATGCCGACCAAGGCGTATCTCGAGCGCGCAATGCATGGGCATGTGCTCAGCACTGCGGAACAGGTGGGGATGTACCAGAAGCACAAGCGCTGATCGGACCGAATAGGAGGCAACATGCTCGACGATCTGAATCATTTCAAACCGCTGGACCCTGGCCGCGTCAACGCCATGGACCCGATCGAGTTGCGGTATTGGTGCAGGGAACTGCATTGCACCGAGGCGGAGCTGACGCACGCGGTGTCCAAGGTCGGCGAGCACGTCACCGAAGTGCGTGAGCAACTGGCTTCGCGCCCGTGACTTGCATTGGTTGCCGGCAGCGACGATGTCGGGCCTTAGCCGAGGGCGCTGGCATCCTCGAGCAGTGAAGACTGCGCCGGCGGGATGTTCGTCGTCGGCACAGGGAGACTTGGTACCGCAGCGCGTCAGCCCCGACCTCGTAGAAGGCGGGCTTGCGGTCCAGGGGCACTGAAGCCGTGGTGTGCGAACAGTTGCTGGGCGGCATGGTTGTCCACCCGGGTCTCCAGCTGCAGCACGGCTGCTCCGCTGTCACGACTGTGCTTCATGGCTTCATCGAGCAGCCGGGAGGCCAGGCCGCGGCCGCGCGCCGCCGGGGTCACCGAGATCGAATACATCCGCGCCACTGAACTGCGTGCACGCTGCAGCACGACAGCGGCGCCCAGCAAAGCGGCCTGGGCCTTCGGCTCACGCGCCACCAGCACATAGGCCAATCTGCTGTTGATCAGCCCGCCCCAACTGCGGCGCGAAATGCGGTCACCGTCGAACGCGGCCTGTTCGAGTTGGGTCAGGTCCTGCAGGTCGGCGGGAACGGCGCGTCAGATGCGCAATGCACTGGAAGCAGCGAGCGGTCGGCGTCTGCTCGGTTGGTGAGTGATCCGAAGGGAGGCGGGGGCGGGCATCTGGGTGGTCGGCAGCGCTCGATGCGCAGCGGACATGTCGACGAGCTCTATGCAGCCGTGCGAAAAGATGGCATCAAGGTTTGGGGCCGGTGCATCAAGATTCCAAGAAGAGGCCCGCGCAGGATGTCGATAACAGGTCCACCCGAGGCGTCACAGATCACCTGACGGGGCCGGGTGAGGGCAGAGGTTCAGTTGTGGACTTCGCTTGCGATCCCGCGGCGACGCTACGTCCATGCCGTTGCTGTCCTGTGGATGGCGCGCTCCCGGCATTGATCGGAGCAGAGTCGGCTTACGGGCGGTGACTTCAGGCGCCTCTACTTCGTCTTTGGGTCGGGCTGAGCCACTCGCTCTCGCGATCAAGATGCCTGTCACCCGACATTGAAGCCAGGCTGCCGGGCAGCTGCCTTTCGGCTACTCACGGAACCGGGGCCAAGAGCGGGCATTGTTGAAAGGAAGTGCTCGGATCTCTCCAGAGCGACCTCCGGGGCCAAGGGGTCTCCTCTGAGGGCGCCGCGGCGGCTGACCCGGCAGGCATTCTGCAGCGGCGCTGCTCCAGCGCCGCCACAGGGGCGTGTCCTCCTGCCGGGCAGGCGATGTCGATTTGGCTTCCCTTCGTTCGTCGATGGGATGCGAGGCGCCCTCAGGCGGGCGCGCGACCCGTCAACCCAACAGGAGCGAGGACATGTCATACATCGATGGTTTCGTGATCGCGGTTCCCACCGCCAACAAGCAGAAGTTCATCGAGCACGCGCG
>JBDUAG010000313.1:0-5120 GCA_040004785.1 Burkholderiales bacterium
GCATGCACCGCAGCCACGGCCACTGCATGACGATGGGCACGGCCAGCACGATGGCGAGCATGGTCGAGGCCCTGGGCATCGGGCTGCCCGGCAACGCCGCGTATCCGGCGGTCGATGGCCGACGCAACGTGCTCGCACGCAACGCCGGCCGGCGCATCGTGCAGATGGTGCACGACGACCAGCTGCTCTCGACGATCCTGACGCGCGAGGCGTTCGAGAACGCGATCAAGACGCTCGCGGCGATCGGCGGCTCGACCAACGCGGTGATCCACCTGATCGCGATCGCCGGGCGTGTCGGCGTCAAGCTCGGCATCGAGGATTTCGACCGTCTCGCCAGCGAGCTGCCGTGTCTGGTGAACCTGCAACCGTCCGGCAAGTTCCTGATGGAAGACTTCTGCTATGCCGGCGGCCTGCCGGTGGTGATGAAGGAGATCGCACAGCATCTGCACCTGGGTGCGATGACGGCGAGCGGCCTGAGCATGGGCGAGAACATCGCCGACGCGCAGAACTACAACCTGGAAGTGATTCAACCGCTGGCCACGCCGTTCAAGGAGAAGGCAGGCATCGCCGTGCTGCGCGGCAACCTCGCGCCGCGTGGCGCCGTCATCAAGCCCAGTGCCGCGACGCCCGGGCTGATGGTCCACAAGGGCCGCGCGGTGGTGTTCGAGGACATCGAAGATTTCCACAAGCGAATCGACGACGAAGACCTCGACATCGACGAGACCTGCGTGATGGTGCTGAAGAACTGCGGCCCGAAGGGCTACCCCGGCATGGCCGAGGTCGGCAACATGCCGCTGCCGCCGAAGGTGCTGCGCAAGGGCATCACCGACATGGTCCGCATCAGCGATGCGCGCATGAGCGGCACCGCCTATGGCACGGTCGTGCTGCACACCGCGCCCGAGGCCGCGGCGGGTGGCCCGCTGGCGGTGGTGCGCAACGGCGACATCGTCGAACTCAACGTGCCGGAGCGGCGCCTGCAATTGCACATCAGCGATGCCGAACTGGCCAGCCGCCTGGCCGACTGGAAGGCGCCGCCACCGCCGCTGGCGAGCGGCTACTGGCGCCTTTACGTGGATCATGTGCTACAGGCGGATCAGGGCGTCGATCTCGACTTTCTGGTCGGCAAGCGCGGGTCCTTCGTGCCGCGGGACAATCACTGATGGCATGGATCGGGCTCGATTGGGGCACGTCATCGCTGCGCGGCGCGCGCTTCGATGACGGCGGCGCGGTGCTGGAGGAGCGCGCCTTTGCACGCGGCATCCTGACCGTGCCCAAGGGCGGGTTCGCCGCCGCTTTTGACGAATGCTTCGGCGACTGGATGAAATCCGCCGGCACGCGCTGCCTGATCAGCGGCATGGCCGGCAGCCAGCAAGGTTGGCAAGAGGCGCCGTACTGTGCCTGTCCGGCGAACCTCGACGACGTGGCCGCGCACCTCGCGTGGATCGAGCGTGGCCGCGTCGCGATCGTGCCCGGGCTGAGCTGCGAGCATTCGGGCGTGCCGGACGTGATGCGTGGCGAGGAGACCCAGGTGTTCGGCGCGCTTCGCCTGCTCGGCATCGAGAGCGGCACCTTCGTGATGCCGGGGACGCACAGCAAATGGATTCGCGTCGCGGCCGGCCGCATCGAGGATTTCTCGACGCTGATGACCGGCGAGTTCTACGCGCTGCTGCGCCAGCATTCGATCCTCGCGCGCACGCTGCCGGCCGACGACGCCGAGCTGGTCGAGGCCGCGTTCGATGCCGGCCTCGCGCACGCGCGCAGTAGCCCCGGGTTGCTGCAATCGGCGTTCAGCGTGCGCACCTTGTCGCTGTTCGATCGCCTGCCGATGAACGAGCGGCCGAGCTACCTCTCGGGCCTCGTGATCGGCGAAGAGCTGCGCACGCGCGCCTTGCGCGGCGGCGAAGAGGTCATCGTGATCGGTGCTGATGCGCTGACGCGGCGTTATGCGCGTGCGCTCGCGCAGCGCGATGTGCGCGTTCGCAGCGTCGGTTCCGAGGCCACCTGGAACGGCTTGCTCGCCGTTGCGTCGAGAATCACCGCATGAAACCACATGATCGTTTTGCGCACGCACTGCGCACGTTGCCCCTGGTCGCGATCCTGCGCGGCATTCGACACACCGAGGCCGTGACCATCGGCACCGCCCTCGTCGGCGAAGGCTGGGAGCTGATCGAGGTGCCGCTCAACTCGCCGCATCCGCTGGCGAGCATCGAGGCGATGACGGCGACGCTGCCCTCCGCCCTGGTCGGCGCCGGCACGGTGCTCACGGTGGCGCAGGTGCGCGAGGTGCACGCGGCCGGCGGCCGGCTCGTCGTGTCGCCGAACTTCGATGCCGCGGTCGTGCGTGCGGCCGTCGAGCTCGGCATGGTCAGTCTGCCCGGCGTGGCGACGGTCAGCGAGGTCTTCGCGGCGCTTGCCGCCGGCGCCCATGCGCTCAAGCTGTTCCCGGCCGAGATGCTGGCGCCGGCGGTCGTGAAGGCATGGCGCGCGGTGCTCGATCCGAACACCGCGCTGCTGCCCGTCGGTGGCATCACGCCCGCGGGCATGGCGGCCTACCGCGTTGCCGGTGCGAACGGCTTCGGCCTCGGTTCGGCGCTCTACCAGCCCGGGCAGGATGCCGCCACGGTCGCCGCCCAGGCGCGCGCGTTCATTTCGGCCTGGGGTCGCTGAGCGCGGTGAACACGCCGAGTCCGAGGTAGACCGCCGCGCTGGCATAGCGACCCAGCGAGCGCACCCGACTCAGCGCCGGCGCGGCGGCACCCGCGGCCAGCACATAGGCCGTGTCGGTGCACGCTGCGATGGCCACGAAGGCCGCGCCGAACAAGCCGCTCTGCAGCACCGTCGAGCCAGCCGGATCGATGAACTGCGGCAGGAACGCGGCGAAGAACAGCGCCGTCTTCGGGTTCAGCAGCGCCACCCAAAAACCGTCGCGGGCGATGCGGCCGTGTCGTGGTGGTTCGAAGCGCGCGGCCGGCGCGTCGGCGCGCACCTCGCGCAGCGCCTGGATGCCCAGCCACACCAGATATGCCGCGCCGGCGAACTTGACGACCGTGAACGCGACCGACGACACCGCGAGCAGTGCCGCGAGCCCGAGCGACGCACCCAGCGCGTTGCCCAGGTTGCCCGCCGCGACGCCGGCCACCGACGCGAGCCCCGCACGCCGGCCCTGCGCGAGCGTGCGCGTGACGATGTACAGCACGCCGGGCCCCGGCGTGGCGGCCAGCACGAGGCTGGCAAAACCGAACGCGGCGAGCAGCGGCCAATGCGGCACGACGCTCATTCGGCGCCCGCCATGCCGGCCGCGAACGCGAGCACGAACACCAGCGCGAAGAACGCGATCGTCGCGCCCACGGCCCACAGCAACGGCTGGGTCCAGCCCCTGCGCGGGTAATCCTTGCCGAAGCGCTGCTTCACCAGCGTGGCCTGCCCACGGCCCGCCGAGACGTACCACGAGATCAGCAGCACCAGGCCGAAGCTGCGCGTGGCCGCGTCCAGGCCCTTGGAGTCGGGCATCAGCCCCGACGCCAGCGACAACGCGACGATCAGCCCCAGGCTGATGACGATCCAGGTCTTTGCGGCTTTCGCCTTCTGCGGCTCGCCCAGCGCCTCCCAGTTCTTCATGTGCAGCCAGGCGCCGAAGGCCGGGCTGAACAGCAGGCTCCAGTTGACGGCGGCGTTCGGGTTCCACAGCCGGGGCGCTGCTTCGGTGGTGGGCGCGACCACGTCATCGACGCGGGCGGCGGGTGGGGCGTAGGGATTGGTCATGTCAGCGTGGGGTGGGGGAGGCCGAGGGTGCGGTGCCAGGCGATGTTGCCGCGCGGATGACGCGGCACGGGTTGCCTGCGGCGACGACACCGGGCGGGACGTCGCGTGTCACGACGCTGCCGGCGCCGATCACCGAGCCGTCGCCGATGTGCACGCCCGGGCAGATCACGCTGCCGCCGCCGACCCACACGTCGTCGCCGATCATCACGGCGCGGCCAAGTTCGAGCCCGCTGCGCCGCTCGGCCGCCGACGCCGGGTGCGTCGCGGTGTAGATGTGCACGCCGGGGCCGAACAACGCGTTCGCGCCGATCGTGACGGGCATGACGTCGAGCACGACGCAATTGACGTTGAAGTAGGCGTTGGTGCCGAGCCGGATGTTGTAGCCGTAGTCGCAGAAGAAGGGCGGCTGGATGCTGGCGTCGGTGGGCGCGTTCAGCAGCGTCGCCAGGGTGGCCGCGCGGCCCGCGTCGTCGTCGGCCGTCGCGGTGTTGAAGGCGGCGCACAGCGCGCGTGCGCGGCCGCGTTCGGCCGACAGCTCGGGGTCGCGGGCGTCGTACAACGCACCTGCGAGCATCTTCGATTTTTCGCCGGGCATGGTTCGGCTCGCGTCTCAGGAGGGCAGGCCGAACCGGGCTGCGGATTTGGCTCGGGCGCGGGCAGCCTCGACCTCGCGGTCACGCGGGTCGGCGGTGGTCACCAGCGATTCGATGAGGGCGCGCGCCGCGCTGGCGATCTCCTCGATGGCGCGCTCGAACGCGGCCTCGTTCGCTTTCGACGGCGCGTTGAAGCCGCTGAGCTTGCGCACGAACTGCAGCGAGGCGGCGCGGATCTCGGCGTCGGTCGCGGGCGGCTCGAAATTGAACAGTGGTTTGATGTTTCGGCACATGCGGATTCAACCCGGTGAAGGTGGTCAGTCCTGGCGACGCTGCCACGTCGTTGCAAGCATAAGCCACGCCCGTGCACGTTGACTTCGCGGCACGAGCCGTGCAGGCTTGGAGCTTCGGTCGGCACAGTTTCGAAGGGGCAGGGCATGACGACTCAGGGCTCGCGGTCGACCGCACGATCGGCACTCGTCACGGCGGGCCTCGTGATGTTCGGTGCCTGCGCGCTGATCCCGTTGCAGGTGGATCGCCAGGCTCGCGCGCCGGCACTCCCCGGCTTCGGCGAGAGCAGCATGGCGATCGTGACACCAGCCGCCGAAGCGCGGCGGCTGTTTGCGCAGGGCATGGCGCAGGCCTACGCCTTCAACGAGGTCGAGGCGGTGCGCGCCTTCAAGGCGGCGCTGGCGCAAGACCCATCGTGTGCGATGTGCGCCTGGGGCGTGGCCTATCAGCTCGGCCCGAACATCAACGACACCG
>JBDUAG010000314.1:0-5107 GCA_040004785.1 Burkholderiales bacterium
AGGCGCTGCGGGTGGTCAAGGTGAACCCTGCGTTGCCAGGCATCGACTACGTCGCACTGCGGCGCGACGAGGGCCGCAGCCGTCTGCTGACGACGGTCATTGACTTGGCGAAGAGTTGCTGCGACTTTTCCAGGACTTTTCAGGCTCAGGCGCGATAGCCCGGTGGGGCCGGTTCCGGCCGGCCGGACCATCGACCGCGACCCATCATCGTGATCCCCGTCACGCCCCGGATGGCCCCGGTGCTGCCGCACGGTGTGTGGTGATGGCTCCGTCACATGTTCCCGGCGCGTCCTCCGTATACTCGCGCCGCCTGCCGCTGCGGCCGGCGTCCGCAACAGGACGCTGGAGGTGCCAACGAGCAGCGTGCCCTTCGGCCCGGCGCAAGTTCGATTCACACATTTTCTGCGCCGGACGACGGCGTGGTCGACGACCCATGATGAACAAGAAGATGATCGCCGTCCTGACGGCAGCGGTCCTGCTGGCTGGCTGTGGCGGAGGCAGCGGGGGCGCGGACGCCGGTAGCGGCGACACGGCAAGCGGCGGCAGCACCAACGGCGGCACGACGAGCGGCGGCAGCACGACAAGCGGTGGCAGCACCACAGGCGGCACGACAAGCGATGGCAGCAGCGGCGGCGGTACGACAAGCGGCGGCAGCACCACCGGCGGCACGACAAGCGGTGGCAGCACCACCGGCGGCACGACAAGCGATGGCGGCAGCGGCGGCGGCACGACAAGCGATGGCAGCACCAGCGGCGGCACGACAAGCGGTGGCAGCACCACCGGCGGCACGACAAGCGGTGGCACGACCAGCAAGTGGGCCAGCGTGAAGATCGGCGGTGGCGGCTACGTGCCTGGACTGATCTTCCATCCCACCACCCCGAACGTTCTGTACGCCCGCACCGACGTCGGCGGCGCGTACCGCTGGAATGCGCAGACCTCATCGTGGATCGCCATCACCGACGGCTTCGGTCCGAGCGAAGGGTTCTACATGGGGGGCGAAAGCATCGCGCTGGACCCCAACGACGACAAGCTGGTCTACATGAGCACCGGCATGTACAACTCGGCCGACGGTTCGGGCCGGCTGTACATCTCGTCTGACCGAGGCGATCACTGGAGCCACGTCGAGCTGCCGTTCTCCGTCGGTTCGAACGACGGGGGGCGCGCCATCGGCGAGCGCATGATGGTCGATCCGAACCTCCCCTCGACGCTGTTCTACGGCTCGCGCACGGCGGGCCTCTGGAGGAGCGCGGACAGTGGCAAGACCTGGGCCCAGGTCGCCTCGCTGTCGCCAACGAAGATGACCGCGGCGCAGATCAGCGCCTCGGGCGGCAACGCCAAGGGCGTGGAGGTCGTGGTCTACGACACCGCGACCAAGGGCGGCGGCACGGCAACGCAGACGATCTATGTCGGCGTGGCGCCCGACTACGCAGCGGCGGCCGGCCTGGGTTCCAGCCTTTACCGGTCCAACGACGCGGGCAAGACCTGGTCCGGTGTGGGCACGCCAGTCGCCGGCTCGCACATCCCACACATGGTTCGGGCAGCGGACGGGGTCGTCTACGTGGTCTTCACCCTTGGCCCCGGACCTGGCGCCAACGGCCCCGCGTCGCTCTACAAATTCGACGGCTCGCAGTGGACGCTGCTGAAGAACGTTGTGCCCGACCAGTACTCGAGTTTCGGATTCGGCGGCGTGTCGGTGTACGGGTCGGGGCCGACCACGCGCATCGCGCTGGGCATCACGAACTCCTGGGGCAACTACAGTGGACAGCCGGTCGTCGCGCTGTCCGACGACGCCGGCAAGACCTGGAGAGAGATCGCCTCGACCATGCCGCACGTTCCGGCTGACGGAGGCTTTTCGGGCTGGGTCGACGACGTCGAGATCGACCCGTCGAACCGCGACCACATCCTGCACGTCCACGGCGGCGGCGTCTGGGACACGCTGGACGCCTCGTCCGCCAGGCCGACTTGGACCAGTCGGGTCGACGGCATCGAAGAGACCGCCACCGTTTCGATGGTCGCCGCGCCGACCGGTGCGTCCTACCTGTTGCTGAACAGCGCCATGGACATCGGCATGGTCGTGCACACCGCGCTGGACAAGACGCCGACACTAGGCCCGAGCGGCAACACGGCCTTCGGCACCTCCTTCAGCGCCGACATGGCGTGGTCCACCCCCTCGTACATCGCGGCGATCGGGGACGCCTCCAGGAGCGCCGCCCTGGGCGCGTACTCGACCGACTCAGGCCGCACGTGGAGCGCCTTCGCCACCAGTCACCCGAACGCGTTGGCGAACCAATCGGGCGAATCGAACATCGCGGTCTGCGAGCCTAACCATGCAGTCTGGGCGGCCGCCAACTCGGTGCCCTACTACACGACGGACAACGGCGCGCATTGGGTGGTGACGAACCTGCCGGTGCCCGATCAGCTGAGCATCAACCGCGCCTACCACCTGGCCGCGGATCGGCGCAATCCGAACAAGGTCTACGCCTACGACTCCGGCGGCGCGTGGTGGGGAACGCCCGGCAAGTTCTACTACTCGACCGACGGCGGCCACAGCTTCACACGCAGCCAGGCGCCGGCACTGGCGGACCTGCGCGCGAGCTACTTCCAGACCACCGGGCTCGCGGTGAACCCCAATGCCGAAGGCGACGTGTGGCTGGCAGACAGCAACAGCCTGTACCACTCCACGGATTCGGGCGTCAGCTGGACCAAGCTGAGCACGATGCAGTCGGTCTGGGGCGCCAACCCGACCTGGAAAACGCCCGATCTGTACGGAGCCAACACCGTGGTGCTGGGCAAGGCGGCACCAGGCGCAACGTACTCGGCCGCGGTCTATATCGTGGGAACCGTCGGCGGTGTCTGGGGCGTGCACCGCTCGAACGATGCGGGCGCGACTTGGACGCGGATCAACGACGACCAGCACCAGTTCGGCGGCATTGGACTGCTCGCGGCCGATCCGGGCATCTACGGCCGGCTCTACATCGGCGGCGGCGGGCGCGGCGTGCTTTACTACTCCGAGTGAGCCAGCCGGGTGAGCGCTCCGGCGGAGCCGGGACATGGGTCAATCCTTGCGGCCGCGGTTGGTCCCCGCAGGGGCAAGGAACTGGCCTGACGCGGCTCAGCTTCCGGTCGCCGCGAACCCCGGCACAGTGAAGCCCCGATCGACCACACGGTTGCGCCCGCCTTCTTTCGCGGCGTAGAGACGCCGATCTGCCAGCGTGAGCAGTGCCTGCAGATCCGACACCGCCGACGTGGATGATTGGTGAGCCAGCCCGATGCTGATAGTCACCCGCAGCAGCGGATGCAGCGCACGCCAGTCTTCGGTTTCGACTGCCAGGCGCACGCGTTCGCAGACCTGACGCGCCGCGGCGCTGCCGAGGCCGGTGAGGATCAGCGCGAATTCTTCGCCGCCGTAACGTGCCGGAATGTCGTCTCGGCGCGAGTTCGAGGCGAGGATGGCGCCAATGCGGCGCAGAACCGCGTCACCGACCTGGTGCGAACACTCGTCGTTCACACGCTTGAAGTGGTCGATGTCGAGCAAGGCCAGGCTGCAGCTGCGGCCCGGGTCGGCGCTGTCGCTTTCGGCCTGCAAGGCCTGGTCGAAACGGCGCCGGTTGCCGATGCCGGTCAGCGCGTCCTCGAGCGACAGGCGCGCCAGCTTCTGCGCTTCGATCGCCAGCGAACTCTGACGGCTCTCCAGCCGGTCGGCGCGTACCCGCTGCGCGGCGGCCACCGCGTGGGCCTTGTCGGTGTCGTACTTGACCGCCATCGCGCGTGCCCTTGCTTGGGAAGATGCCGAAGCCACCTGCACATACAGTTCGTGAAAGCGCCGGTGGTAAGCCAGCGCTGACGCCAGGTCGCCCACCTTCTCGCAGGCTGCCGAGAGCGCGCTGCAGCATTCCATGCATACGTGCGGCTGGCGCAGCGTTTCACTGGCGGCGAGTGCATCGCGACCGCGCGCGATGGCGGAGGCGAAGCGGCCTTCCTCGAAGTCGACGTCGGCGAGGTTTTTGAGGGTCAGCGCCTTGACCGACGGCTCGCGATCGCCGGTCTGAAGCAGCAGGTCTTCCAGGCTGGCCCGGGCGCCCGCCGTGTCACCTTGCGCCAGCAAGACGATGGCGTGGTTCTGAGCCGCCGTGTGCACGCTGTAGACGTCGCCGAGCTCAGCAGCGTATCGCATGAATTCCAGCGCTTCGGCACCGGCAATGTGATAGTGGCGACTCGCCGCGTCGGGCCGGCCTTCGGTCTCGGCGCTGTCCGCCAGATGATGGTTGACGCCGCCGATGCCACCGTGAGCGACCATCTGCAGCTCGACATGGGCGCAGGCGTTGGCCAGCTCCAGCATGCGGCCGTAACTGGTCAGCGCATCGTCCCAAAGCGCCATGGACCATTGCACGTCGGCCAGCGCTTCGAGCGCCTCGGCTTCGCTCTGCGGGCCGCCGGCCAACGCCGCCGCGCGCAAGGCGCTATAACTTTCTGTGAGCGCCTCTTCGGTCTGCCCGAGCAGGCTGAGAATCCGCGAATGCTGAACCCGCGCGCGGCACTCGCGGGCCGGATCGGCGTCGGCGCGTGCGGCAGTCAGCGCGATATCGACCCAGCGCAACGCCTCGTCGAATTGCTCCTGGCGCCGCGCTATGCGCGCCAGCAGCGTCGCCACGTCGGCCACCGTCTGCGGATCCTGTGCCTGGCCGTCGGCAGTCAGGCCGAACGCCAGTCCGAGCAGGCGTCTGCCGCGTACCAGTGCCTCGGCCAAGTCGCCGCTGAAAAAAAGCCGGCGAACGTCGGCGAGCACGTCGGCGCGGGTCGGGTCGAGGGACTTGGGCATTGTCGTGATGTCGGCATTGCCCGCGGGAGCTTGAGCGCGAGGGCACCCGCAGCCCGACGACTTCCGTGGCATTGGGCAAAGTACTCAGCGCCTTGATCGCATCTTTGCGTGCGCGCCGAGTGGAAGCTCGTTTGCATGGCGCCGAATCTACTTTGCTATAGACCTCGGGACGCTTGGTGTGGGCGGACCGTTGGCGTCACTACCGTTCGAGCCACTCGCAGCGATCAACCTCGTCAAGATCTGACGATCCCGAGTTCGCGTCAGGCTGTTTCGGCCTGTGCCATCTCG
>JBDUAG010000013.1:0-17299 GCA_040004785.1 Burkholderiales bacterium
GAGATCTGGTGCAACGAGAGCCAGGAGCGCTACGTGATGGCCGTCGCGCCCGAAGCGCTGCCGATCTTCCGCGCGATGTGCGAGCGCGAGCGCTGCCCTTTCGCGGTGGTCGGTGCGACAACGGCCGAGAAGCAGCTGATCCTCGAAGACGGCCCCAACGGCGAGCAGCCGATCGCGATGCCGATGGAGGTGCTGCTCGGCAAGCCGCCGAAGATGGTTCGCGACGTGAAGCGCATCGAGCGCGCGTCGCCCGAGCTCGACCTGAACGACGTGACGCTGGCCAAGGCCGCGTTCGACGTGCTGCGCCACCCGACCGTCGCGAGCAAGCGCTTTCTGATAACGATCGGCGACCGCACTGTGGGCGGCCTGAACAGCCGCGACCAGATGGTCGGCCCGTGGCAGGTGCCGGTGGCGGACTGCGCTGTGACGCTTGCCGACTTCAGCGGCTTCCGCGGCGAGGCGATGAGCATGGGCGAGCGCACGCCGTTGGCGGCGCTGGATGCGCCCGCGTCCGGCCGCATGGCGGTCGGCGAGGCGATCACGAATCTGCTGGCGGCGCCGTTCGAGCTGGAGCGCGTCAAGCTCAGCTGCAACTGGATGGCCGCGTGCGGCGAGCCCGGCGAAGACGCCGCGCTCTATGAAACCGTGCGTGCGGTCGGCATGGAGCTGTGCCCGGCGCTCGGCATCAGCGTGCCGGTCGGCAAGGACAGCCTGTCGATGCGCACGCGCTGGTCGGATGAGGGTGAGGCGAAGCAGGTCACGGCGCCGGTCAGCCTGATCGTCACCGCCTTCGCGACGCTCGCCGACGTGCGCGCCACGCTCACGCCGCAGTTGCAGCCCGGCGACACGATGCTGATCCTGGTCGACCTCGGCCGCGGCCAGAACCGCATGGCCGGCTCGATGCTCGCGCAGGTGCTGAACCAGTTTGGCAGCACGGTTCCCGATCTCGACGATCCGGCGCAACTCAAGGCCTTGGTGAGTGCGATCAACACCCTGCGCGATCAGGGCAGGCTGCTCGCGTACCACGACCGCAGCGACGGCGGCCTGTGGGCGACGGTCTGCGAGATGGCGTTTGCCGGCCACATGGGTGTGAGCCTGAACGTGGACATGCTCGTCACCGAAGGCGACGGCATCAGCGACAGCCGCGCCGAGTACGGCGACTCGAAGAACTGGGCCACGCAGGTCGGCGCACGCCGCAACGAACTGACCTTGCGCGCGCTGTTCAGCGAAGAGCTCGGCGCCGTGATCCAGGTGCCGGCCGCGGTGCGCAACGAGGTGATGCAGACACTGCGCGAGCACGGTCTCAGCAAACACAGCCACGTCATCGGCAAGCCGAACGAACGCGGCGTGATGGAGGTCTGGCGCGATGCAAAAAGCGTGTTCAGCGCACCGTTGCGCGACCTGCACCAGACCTGGGACGAGGTCAGCTGGCGCATCGCGAAACTGCGCGACAACCCGGCTTGCGCCGATGCCGAGCATGAGGCCGTGGGCCGCAGCGACGATCCGGGCCTGCACGTCAAGCTCACCTTCGACGCGAACGAGCACATCGCCGCGCCGTTCATCAAGCTCGCGCGACCGAAGCTCGCGATCCTGCGCGAGCAAGGTGTCAACAGCCACCTCGAGATGAGCTACGCGATGCACCTCGCCGGCTTCGAGACCTACGACGTGCACATGAGCGATCTGCAGACGGGCCGCGCGCGGCTCGATCAGTTCCGGGGCTTCGTCGCCTGCGGCGGCTTCAGCTATGGCGACACGCTCGGGGCCGGCGAAGGCTGGGCGCGCTCGGTGATCTTCAACCCGGCATTGGCCGAGCAGTTCGCCGCGTTCTTCAACCGCACCGACACCTTCGCGCTCGGCGTCTGCAACGGCTGCCAGATGATGGCCGCGTTGGCGCCAATCATCCCCGGCGCGCAGGCCTGGCCTAAATTCACGCGCAACAAGAGCGAGCAGTTCGAGGCGCGCCTGAGCCTGGTCGAGGTGCTCGAGAGCCCGTCGATCTTTTTCACCGGCATGGCCGGCAGCCGCCTGCCGGTGGCGGTGGCGCACGGCGAAGGCTATGCCGACTTCTCGCAGCGCGGCGACGCCAAGACGGTGCAGCGCGCGATGCGTTTCGTGGACCACGCCGGCGCGCCGACCGAGGCCTATCCGTTCAACCCGAACGGCAGCCCCGGCGGCCTGACCGCGGTGACCACGCCCGACGGCCGCTTCACGGTCCTGATGCCGCACGCCGAGCGCGTCTTCCGCAACGTGCAGATGAGCTGGACCGATGGTGACCGCAGCGCCCTCAGTCCCTGGACGCGCATGTTCGCGAACGCGCGCGTCTGGGTGGGCTAGGTCACTGACAAAGTCGTTTGAACCTTTTTCGCGCGCAGAGGAATCAACGCTCCAACGGGAGTTGTGAATGCTGCCAAGCCGAGAGAATTGCGCCGGGCCCCGCCCGGTGCCGCAGGACGAAGGCGAGCCGGCGCAGGTGCGCCTGATCGGGCGCGTTGCCGCGGGCGACCTGCGCGCGTTCGAACAACTGTACCGGTCGTACCATGCCCGGCTCACGCGCTTCCTCGACCGCATGACGCGCCGCCGCAGCCTGGTCGAGGAGGTGCTCAACGACACGATGCTGGTGGTCTGGAACCGGGCCGATCGCTTCAACGGCACGAGCAAGGTCTGCACCTGGATCTTCGCGATCGCGTACCGCAAAGGGCTGAAGGCCCTGCAGCGCCAGGACGAGGCCGTCGAGGACCAGACGCTGGACGAGCGCGCCGCGACCGGTGCCGGCCCCGAGCAGCAGATGGAGCAGCGCCAGGCGAGCAGCGGGCTCGTGCGCGCGCTCGACGCGCTGTCCGACGACCACCGCATGGTCGTCGAGCTGACCTACTTCCACGGCATGGGCTACCGCGAGATCGCCGAGATCGTCGACTGCCCGGTCGACACCGTGAAGACGCGCATGTTCCACGCGCGGCGCCGGCTGCGAGCGCTGCTCGCCGGCGGCGCGGAGGACTGGCTGTGAGCGGCAAGATCCTGCGCCTCGGTGGCGACGAGCACGGCTTCGTGCAGTTGCTGCTGCCCTGGTTCGACGGCGGTCGACTCGATGCCGATGAGTCCGCGCGCGTCACCGCGCACCTGATCGGCTGCCCGCGTTGCCAGGCAGACCTCGCGTGGCATCGCAAGCTCCGCGAGGCCTTGCCGCCGGCGCAGGCGACAGGCGACGTCGACCTCGGGTGGGCGGCGCTGCGCGGTCGGCTCGATCCGGCGCCCGCCCGCAAGCCCGGACGCTCGCCGCGACGCACCGCAGCGCCGTGGTGGCGCTGGGTGCTGGCGCTGCAGTCGACCGTGATCGTCGGGCTCGCGGCGCTGGTCGTGATGATGGTGCCGCACGACGACCGCTATCGCGCGCTCGGCAGTCCGGGCCGCGCGAGCGATGCCAGCATCGTCGTCGTGTTCCGGCCCGAGGCGAGCGAGCTGCAGATCCGCCAGGCGCTGCGCGACAGCGATGCGCGCCTCGTCGATGGCCCGACCGTGACCGGCGCGTACCTGCTCGCTGCCGAGCCGGCGCGGCACGCGTCCGCCATCGAGCGCTTGCGGCAGCAGACCGCGGTGCTGCGCGTCGAGTCGCTCGCGGCGGGGGCGACGCGATGAGATCGTGGATCGGTGCCGTGCTGCTGATGATGGTGGCGCTGATCGGGGCGGGTGCCGTCCGTGCGCAAGGGACCGAGGCGCAGACACGGCAGCAGGTGCTGGTGCTGCTCACCCTGCCGCCCCAGCACTTCCGGCCGGACGGCAACTACGCGGGCAGCTACTCGGATGCCGCGGGTCGCGTCGCGCGCCGTCGCGTCGCGGTGCAGCTCGCCAGCGAGCATGGCCTGGCGATGACCGCCGACTGGCCGATGCCGCTGCTCGGTGTCGACTGTTTCGTGATGAACGTGCCGCCCGATCGGTCGCCCGAGAACATCGCGCAGGATCTGTCGCGCGATGCCCGCGTGTCGTGGGCGCAGGCGATGAATGTCTACCGCGCGCAGGGTCACGACGACCCGCTGTTTACGCTGCAACCGGCCGCGAGCGAATGGCAGCTCGCAGCGCTGCACGACACCGTCACCGGCCGGCAGGTGCGCGTCGCGGTGATCGACAGCGGGGTGGAGCGCGCGCACCCCGATCTGGCCCGGCAGATCGAGGCCAGCGAGGACTTCGTCGCAGGCCGTGCCCCCGCGGCAGAAGCCCACGGTACCGCCGTGACCGGCATCATCGCGGCGCAGGCCGACAACGGCCTCGGCATTGCCGGCGTCGCGCCGCAGGCGCGCGTGCTCGCGCTGCGCGCCTGCTGGCAGGCCTCGACCGACGCCACGTTGTGCAGCAGCCTGAGCCTGGCGCAGGCGCTGCACTTCGCGATCACGCACGACGCGCGGGTCATCAACATGAGCCTGAGCGGGCCGCCCGACCGCTTGCTCGGCCGGCTGCTGGACACCGCGCTGGCGCGCGGCATCGCCGTCGTGGCGGCGGTCGATCGCGCCGCACCGGATGGCGGCTTCCCGGCCGCGCATGCCGGCGTGATCGGCGTGGCCGACACAGGGCAGGGCCCGGCGGCGCCCGGCGTGGTGCTCGCACCGGGCCGCGACATCCCGACGACGCTGACCGGCGCCCGCTGGGGCCTCGTTTCCGGCGCGTCGTATGCGGCGGCGCATGTGAGCGGTCTGCTCGCGTTGCTGCGCGAGGCACGCGATCGGCGCGGCCCGGTCACGCTGACCGCCCAGGTGGTACAGGCGGAGGCCACCTCTGGAGCGCGAGAGTTCGTGCTGCTGCCCGATGGCCGGATCGACGCGTGCGCATCACTGAGCCGCACCGCGGGCCACTGCAGCTGCGGTTGCACGGCCGCCGTCAACACCGCGCCGGCCGTGGCGCGGCAATGAGCCGGCACGCATTGCTGGCGTGCGGCCTGCTCGTCGGTGGCGCGGCGCACGCGCAGGTCGGCCTCAGCGTCGGGGTCGAATCCGACAACCGGTTTCGAGGTGTCTCGCTCAGCGACGGCCAACCCGACCTGCGCGTGAGCGTCGCCTGGGACCACGACAGCGGCGTGTTTGCCGGCGCCTCGGCCACCGGCGTGGAGTTCACGCGCGGCCGGCACACCGTGCAGTGGCTGGGCTACGCCGGCGTCGTGAAGCGCGTGACGGCGGAGCTCAGCGTTGAAGCCGGCGTGACCGGCTCGACCTTCAGTGGCGACACGCGCTACGACTACAGCGAGGCCTTCGTCGGGCTGTCGGGCCAGCGCTGGAGTCTGCGCGCCTACTACGCGCCGGACTACTTCGGCTTCCGGCAGGCCACCGCGTACGTCGAGCTCGACGCGAATGCGCCGCTCATGCCGCGATGGCGACTGTTCGGGCACGTTGGCGCGCTCTCGGCGCTGAGCGGCCCGACCGGCGACGGACGCGACCGGGTGCGGACCGACGTTCGCATCGGCATCGGCTTCAGCGCCTTGCCCTCGGTCGACGTGCAGCTCGCGTGGGTCACCGCCACGCGCGGCGGCCCGTATGTCGTGGACTACGGCACGCGACGCAGCACCTGGGTGCTCGGCGCGACGGCATCGTTCTGACGCATTGAACCTTTTCGCGGGTGAGCGGAATACACCGCTCACACGGGCTGCGATGTGCCGTGCCCCACACAACGGAGGTGCGCGATGAATCGGATTCTGGTCAGGACGAAGGGGCTGTTCGTCGGCGTGGCTGCGGCCGCGCTGACAGCCTGCGGCGGCGGTGGCAGCGACTACACGGCGCCCATGGGCACGCCCGGCTACGTGGCGACCAGCCTCGTCAGCGATGTGAACACCAGCACGAATCCGTACACGAGCCCGAACGTCGACGCGCACCTCGTCAACGCCTGGGGCATCGCGTTCAATCCGAACGGCTATGTGTGGGTCGCGAATGCTGGCACGTCGAGCTCGACGCTGTACGACGGCAACGGCGTGCCGCAGTCGCTGATCGTCAGCATCCCGGCCGGCGCGGCCGGCAGCGCGAACCCGACCGGCATCGTCTACAACGGCACGACCGATTTCGTCGTGAGCCAGGGCGGCGTGAGCGGCGCGAGCCCGTTCATCTTCGTCGGCGAAGCGGGCACGCTGTCGGGCTGGTCACCCGGCGTGAACCTGAATGCCTCGGTCACGGTGTTCGATGGCAACGCGGCGGGTGCGGTCTACAAGGGGTTGGCGCTGGCCAGCAGCGGTGGTGCGAACTTCCTGTACGCGACCGACTTCCACAACGGCCGCGTCGACGTGTTCAATGCGAGCTTCGCCAAGGTCGCAGTGGCCGGTGGCTTCACCGACCCGACGCTGCCGGCGGGCTACGCGCCGTTCGGTATCCAGGCGATCGGTGGGCAGCTCTACGTGACGTTCGCGAAGCAGGACGCGAGCGCGCACGACAACGTCAGCGGTGCCGGCCTCGGCCTGATCGTCGTGTTCGATGCCACCGGGCATTTCGTCAAGCGCCTGGTCGATGTCGGCGGGCCGCTCAATGCGCCTTGGGGCATGGCGCTTGCGCCGGCGAACTTCGGCGCCGCCAGCAATGCGCTGCTGGTCGGCAACTTCGGCGACGGCAAGATCAACGCATTCAACGCGACCACCGGTGCCTTGGTGGGCAGCCTGAACACGCCCGGCGGCGCGCCGATCGCGATCGATGGCCTGTGGGGCATCGCGTTCGGCAACGGTCTCAACAGCCAGCCGACCAACACCTTGTTCTACGCGGCCGGCCCGGCCGACGAAACCCATGGCGTCTACGGCCGCATCGACGCGCACTGAAGGAGAGACGATCATGCGAATCCATGTCTGGTTGTTCGCGGCATGCCTGAGTCTGGCGGCCGCGCCGGGTTGGAGCGCCGGGGGCGGCGGCGGTGGTGGTGGGGGCGGTGGTACCGACAGTGCCGAAGCCGATCCCGACTACCAGGCCGGGCTTGCCGCCGTGAAGGCGAACGACTGGCCGCAGGTCATCACCCGCATGAGCGCGGTGACACAACGCGACCCGAAGAACGCGAACGCCTGGAACGAGCTCGGCCATGCGTACCGCAAGGCGGGTGACATGGACAACTCGTTCAAGCACTACGAGCGCGCGCTGCAGATCGACCCGAAGCACAAGGGCGCGCACGAGTACCTCGGCGAGGCCTACCTGCAGATCGGCAAGCCCGAGATGGCCGAGCAGGAGCTGAAAGCGCTCGACAAGATCTGCTTCATCACCTGCGAGGAGTACCGTGACCTGAAGGCGCAGATCGAGCGCTACAAGCGCGAGCGCACGAAGGCGGCGTCGATCACCTAAGCCGGCAAGGCCGCCCGCAAGGCCGCGGCGGTCGTGGCGTCGGCCGGGAAGAAGGTTTCGAGCGCAAGCTCCGACAAGGTGATGTCCACCGGCGTGCCGAACACCGTCGTCGTGCTGATGAACGACAGCGTGCCGGCCGGCGTCTGCAACACCATCGGCACCACGACGCCCGCCTCGATGACCTCGTGCGAGGCCGCGTCAGCCGGCGCCGGGTAGGCGTGCAGTTCGTCGGCCAGCGCCGCCAGAACCGGATCGGCGCTCACGATCACCTGCTGGCGCAGCCGCGCGAGCAGGTGCGCGCGCCACTGTGCGAGGTTGCCGATGCGCGGGGCGAGGCCCCCCGGGTGCAGGCTCAGCCGCAGCACGTTGATCGGCGGTTGCAGCAACGCCGGTGCGCACCCGGCGAGCAGCGGCAGGACCGCGCGGTTGTACGAGACCAGCGTCCAGTGGCGATCGATGGCCAGCGCCGGATAGGGCTCGTGGCCCTTCAGCACGAGTTCGATCGCGTCGCGCGCGGCCTTCAGCGCGGGGTCGTCGAGCGAGCGCTCGGCGTACATCGGGGCGAAGCCTGCGGCGGTGAGCAGGCGGTTGCGTTCGCGCAAGGGCACCTCCAGGCGGGCGGCCAGCCGCAGCACCATCTCGCGACTCGGCATCGCGCGGCCGGTCTCGACGAAGCTGAGGTGCCGGGTGGACACATCGGCGTCACCGGCCAGGTCGAGCTGGCTCAGGCGGCGGCGCTGGCGCCATTCGCGCAGTTGCGCGCCGAAGGTGGGCAGGGCGGCGGTGTTCATGGCGTTCACCATAGCGCAGCTTCGGCGCGTGTTCCATGACCTGCGAGGTCATGGCCGCTGGCCCGCGCGGGCTGCGCTATCGTTGCCGCGTGCCTTCTTCGACCACCCCAGCCGAGCGCCAGCGTTTCGACCGCCTCGATGCCTTGCGCGCCGTCGCCATCGTCTGGATGGCGGCATTCCATTTCTGCTACGACCTGAACTATTTCAGGCTGATCCACCAGAACTTCTACACCGACCCGCTCTGGACGGTGCAGCGCGCCTGCATCGTGTCGCTGTTCCTGGTGTGTGTCGGGCTGGGGCAGGCGGTTGCGGTCGATCAGGCCCAGGGGTGGCCGCGCTTCTGGAGGCGCTGGGCGCAGGTCGCCGGCTGCGCCGTGCTGGTCAGCCTGGGCTCGGCGTGGATGTTCCCGCGCACCTTCATCAGCTTCGGCGTGCTGCACTGCGTCGCGCTGCTCGTGATCGTGCTGCGCCTGACGGCTGGCGCCGGCCGCGGGTTGTGGCTGCTGGGCCTGATGGCGATCGCGGCGCCGTTCGTGTTCCAGCACGCGTGGTTCGACACGCGCTGGTCCAATTGGATCGGTCTCGTCACCCACAAGCCGGTCGCCGAAGACTATGTGCCGCTGCTGCCCTGGCTCGGTGTCGCCTGGTGGGGGCTGGCGGCGGGCCAGTGGCTGCTGGCGCGGCGCCGGCATTGGTTCACCGGCCTGCTGCCGCGAGCGCTGGCCCCGCTCGCGACGCTCGGCCGCTGGAGCCTGAGCTTCTACATGCTGCACCAACCGGTGCTGATCGGCCTGCTGTGGGCTGTCGTCGCGCTCAGGCGCTGAGCAGCCGCTGCGCGGCGCCGTCGATCGCGGCCTTCAGTTCGGCATAGCTGCGCGTCACCGGGAACTGCGGGAACTGCTTCGTGATCGACTCGGGCGGGTGGATGAAGAAGCCGGCGTGCGCGGCCGTCAGCATGCCGGTGTCGTTGTACGAATCGCCCGCCGCGATGACCTGGAAGTTCAGCCCGCGCAGCGCGTTGACGGCGTGGCGTTTCTGGTCGGGCTGGCGCAGCACATGGCGCTGCACGAAGCCCTCGGCATCGACCTCGAGCTTGTGACACAGCAGCGTGGGCCACGCGAGTTGCTTCATCAGCGGCTGCGCGAATTCGTAGAACGTGTCCGACAGGATCAGCACCTGGTAGCGGCTGCGCAGGTCGTCGAGGAAGTCTTTCGCGCCCGCCATCGGGCCCATGCCGGCGATCACCTCCTGAATGTCCGCAAGCTTCAGTTGGTGCTGCGCGAGCAGGCCGAGGCGAGACTTCATCAGCTTGTCGTAGTCCGGCTCGTCGCGCGTGGTGCGCGCGAGCTCGGGGATGTTCGTGCGCTTCGAGAACTCGATCCAGATTTCGGGGACGAGCACACCTTCGAGGTCGAGGCAGATGATTTGCATGGGCGGTTCAGTGGGGTGGGTGAGGTGAGGTGCGGACGCGCTCGGGCCGCACGCCGATGCCCACCAGCCGCGCCGGCAGGCGGCGCAGCTGCGGCAGGCGTTGCAGCAGGCGCAGTGGCAAGGGCAGGGTGGCCGGTGCGGCCGTGCCGGCGAGCACCGGCGCGAGCAACTCGTTGTGGATCGCGACCTGCGCCTGCTGCGTCACGCGCGCCGGCCACTCGCGGCGGCGTTGCACGGCGTCGAGGTCGGTGGTGCGCAGGCGTTTCTCGCGCAGGGGTTCGGCGAGCAGATTTGAAGCCGCAACCGCATCCTGGATCGCGAGGTTGATGCCGACCCCGCCCACCGGCGACATCGCGTGCGCCGCGTCGCCGATGCACAGCAACCCGTCGCGGTACCAGCGCGGCATGCGCGCGACCTGCACGCTGAGCAGGCTGAGGTCGTCCCAGCTCGTCAGCGCGGCCAGCGCGTTGGCGAGAAACGGAGCGATGCTTTCGACGCGGTCTCGGAACGCGCCGAGGCCGGCGGCCTGCAGCGCCGCAAAGCTATCCTTGGGGATCACATAGGCGCACTGCCAGTAGGTGTTGCGGTTCAGCATGACGAGCAGCGCGCCGGGCCGGATGTAGCCGCCGGTCTGCGAGCGATCCCGTGCCGGGTCGCGCGCGAGCCGGAACCACAGCACGTCGATCGGCGCGCCGAACTCGTCGGTGGTCAGGCTGGCACTGTCGCGCAAGGTGGTGTGGCGGCCATCGGCGGCGACCACGAGGTCGGCATGCACCGCGTAGCCGCCCTCGGCGGTTTGGACGTTGACGCCGATCACCGTGTCGCCGTCCTCGATCACGCCGAGCGCCTTCGCGCCCAGGCGCAGCGAGAAGTTCGGCAACTTGCGCGCCTCATCCGCGATGAAATCGAGAAAGTCCCATTGCGGCACCAGCACCATGAACGGCCGCGGCGCGGCAATGTGGGCGAAGTCGGCGACCGTGACCGCCTGGCCGAACACATCGGCGGTGAGCTCGCGCACCTCGTCGTGCGGCAGCGTCAGGAAGGCCTCCAGCAGGCCAAGGTCGTCGAGCACGGTGAGGGTGGACGGGTGGATCGTGTCGCCGCGAAAATCGCGCAGGAAGTCGAGGTGCTTCTCGAGCACGATCACATTCACCCCGGCACGCGCCAGCAAGTAGCCGAGCATCAGCCCGGCCGGCCCGCCGCCCGCGATGCAGCAGTCGGTGTGGTGGCGGTCCGAGATGTCCATACCGCCATGGTACCGGGCCGCACAGGCCGTAACATCCCGCGATGAGCAACCAGATCCTGTTCGGCTTCCACGCCGTCACCGTGCGGCTGAAATCCGCGCCGAAATCCGTGATCGAGATCCATGTGGACGCGAGCCGGCGCGACCAGCGCATGAAGCAGTTCACCGAGCGCGCCAGGGACGCTGGCGCGAAGCTGGTCGACAGCGACGACGAGCATCTGCAGAAGCTCTGCGGCACGCATCGCCACCAGGGTGTGGTGGCGCGCGTGCAGGTCGTCGCAATCAGCCATTCGCTCGACGACACGCTCGATGGCGTCGACGGCCCGCCGCTGCTGCTGGTGCTCGACGGCATCACCGACCCGCACAACCTCGGCGCCTGCCTGCGTGTGGCCGACGGCGCGGGTGCGCACGCGGTGATCGCGCCGAAGGACCATGCGGTCGGTGTGAACGCGACCGTCGCGAAGGTCGCCAGCGGCGCGGCCGACACGGTGCCGTACTTCATGGTGACGAACCTGGCGCGCACGCTGAACGAGTTGAAGGAGCGCGATATCCGCGTCATCGGCACGTCGGACGAGGCCACGCAGTCGCTCTATGACCTCGACCTCACCGGCCCGGTCGCGCTGGTGCTCGGCGCCGAGGGCAGCGGCATGCGCCAGCTCACGGGCAAGACCTGCGACGTGCTCGTGCGCCTGCCGATGGCCGGCGCGGTCGAGAGCCTGAACGTCTCGGTCGCCAGCGGCGTGTGCCTCTATGAAGCGGTGCGTCAGCGCATCAAGAACCACTGAACCGAGGAGCCCGCCATGCCCGTCATCGACGTCAAACACCCGCTCGTCAAGCACAAGGTCGGGCTGCTGCGCGAGAACGAGATCTCGACGAAGAAATTCCGCGAGTTGACCAACGAGCTCGCGCGCCTGCTCGCCTACGAGGCGACGGCCGACTTCCCGCTCGAGAAGACCACGGTCGAGTGCTGGAGCGGGCCGGCCGAGGTCGATCAGATCAGCGGCAAGAAGGTCACGGTGGTGCCGATCCTGCGCGCCGGGCTGGGCATGCTCGATGGGGTGCTCGACATGATCCCGAGCGCGAAGGTCAGCGTCGTCGGTCTGAGCCGCAACCACGAGACCTTGCAGCCCGAGAACTACTTCGAGCGCTTCGTCGGCCAGCTCGACGAGCGTACCGCGATCATCATCGACCCGATGCTCGCCACCGCGGGCTCGATGATCGCGACTGTGAGCCTGCTGAAGGCGCGCGGCTGCAAGGACATCCGCGCGCTCGTGCTGGTGGCCGCGCCCGAAGGTGTGAGAGCGCTGCACGCGGCGCACCCCGACGTGCGCTGCTGGACAGCGGCGATCGACAGCCACTTGAACGAGGTCGGCTACATCATCCCCGGCCTGGGCGACGCTGGCGACAAGATCTTCGGCACCAAGTGAACAGGCTGGTACCAACGTTCACCAAACTTGACCTTCGAAGTCTTGCGGCTGACACGCTGGCCGCTTAAGGTGGATGCATGAAGAAGCTGCTCCTGACCCCGTTCGAGATCCGCCGCCCGTTCCGGCTGTGGATGACCGGCAGCATTGCCGTCGTGATGGCGGCGGTGATGCCGTTCCGCGATGTGTCGCAAGGCGAGCGCAGCCCCCTGCTGCGGCTGCTGCGGCACAGCCAGTTCGGCGTCAACGAGACCGTGCGCCGACTGCAGGCCAGCGCTGAGCATCAGGGCCTGCCGCTGCTCGCGCTGCTGCACGGCGAGCGCCCGGTGCTGGTGCTGGCCTCGTCGGTCGGCGGCACGCCGGTCGTGATGCAGGAGGCCGACTCGGCCCCTGCGATGCCGATGAGCCTGCTGGTGCGCGCCGGCCGCGCCGGCGGTGCAGACGTGCTGGTCACCGCGAGCGGCTGGCTGGACCTGCCGGCGGCGGTGGCCGACGAACTCGCGTCGCTGCCGCGGCTGGTGGAACGAGCGCTGGGCTAGACCCAGCCCAAGCCGCCCGCGATCATCCCGATCGCCACCAGCCAGATCGGGCTGAGCTTGGTCTGCATCAAAACGGCGACGCTGAGCGCGATCAGCGCGAGCGCGCCCCAGCGGTGGTTGGCGTCAATCAGGTAAGGTTGCGCCAGTACCCACCCGGTCGAGAGCAGCAAGCCGAGCGTGAGCGGGGTGAGCCCGGCGGTGAAGGCGCGCACGCCGCGCGTCTCGCGCCGCTGCGAGCCCCAGCGTGTGGCCCACAGCGACAGCGCGGTCGAGGGCAGCAGGCAGCCGGTCATCGTCGCCAGTGTGCCCAGCGGGCCGGCGACGTTCCAGCCGAGCACCGCGACGAACAGCACGTTCGGCCCGGGTGCGGCCTGCGCGATCGCGATCGATGCGGTGAACTGCGCGTCGGTGAGCCAGTGGTGTTCGGTGACGATGAAGCGGTGCATGTCGGGCACCGTCGTGATCGCGCCGCCGACGGCGAGCAGGCTCAGCACGAGGAAATGGCCGAACAGGCCGAGCAGGTCGGAGCCCGAGAGATTCATCGCCGCAGCCGCGTCCATGCGACGCCAATGGCGACTGCGCCCAACCCGAGGATCACCCACACAAGTGGCACGCGCAGCCAGGCGGTGGCCAGCACGGTGATGACGCCGAAGCCGAGGCAGATTGGCAGGCCCATTGGGTTGTGCTTCAAGGTCGTGAGCAGCTTCAGGCCGGTCGCGATGACGAGGCCGGAGGCGACCGCACCCATGCCGCGCAGCGCACCGGTGACGACCGGGTCGTGTGCGAAGTGGCCGTACAGCGCGGTGAGCACCAGCACGATGATCAGCGGCGCCAGCAGCATGCCGGCCACCGCGGCGAATGCGCCGCGCATGCCGAAGCAGCGGTCGCCGTACATCAGCGCGAGGTTCACGACGTTCGGCCCGGGCAGCACCTGGCTCACCGACAGCATCTCGACGAATTGCTCCTTCGTGAGCCAGCCGCGCCGCTCGACGAGCACGCGCTGCGCGACCGGCAGCACGCCGCCGAAGCCTTGGAGCGAGAGGCTGGTGAACGCGATGAACAGCTCGCGCGGGGAGGCCGGCGCGGAGGTCGCGCCGCTCATGCTGCCGCGCCCACGATCGCAGTGTGCCGCCCGGCCCACAGGCTGAGGGCGATGGCGGCCAACAGCCACGCCAGACCGGCCCAGTTGAGCCAGTCATAGCCGGTATGGGCGATGAGCCAGCCGCCGCTCGCCGCGCCGGCAGCCTGGCCGAGGTAGATCGCCGAGGTGTTGAGCGCCATCAGCGCTGGCGCGAGGGCAGGTGCGGCTTGGCCGAGGCGGGCCTGCTGGGCCGAGTTCGAGGCGAAGCAGCCCAGACCCCAGGGCACGATGATGAGGGCCATGCTGACCATGCCGACGCCGAGCGGCCACAGCGCGAGCGAGCCGGCCATCAGCAGCGTCGCGACCGTGACGGCGCGGTTGGGCCCGACGCGGTCGATCACGCGCGTCAGCACCAGGTTGCCGATCAGGCCGAACGCGCCGAACCACACCAGCAGCAGCGTGATTTGCTCGGCGTTCGCGCCCAGTTGCCGCTTGTAGTAAGGCGTGAAGTACGAGAACAACGTGAATTGCCCGGCCCCGAACAGCGCGGTGACCATCACCATCGCCATCAGCACCGGGTGCGTCAGCACGTCCTTCCAGGCGCGCAGCGAGAGCGCGGCAGGGCGCACGCCGTCGGGCATCACGCGGTAGACCCAGATCGCGCCCGCCACCGCGAGCGCTGCGATCACGTTGAACGCCGCGCCCCAGCCGATGGTCTCGCCGATCCACGCCGACATCGGCAGACCCAGCACGGAGGCCACCGACCAGCCGAGAAAGATGAAGGTCATCGCGCGGCCGCGCTCGTGCGGCGGTGCCATGAAGCCGATCGCCGCGGCGGCCTGCGGCGTGAAGACCGCGGCAGCCAGCATGGTCACGGCGCGCACCGGCCAGAGTGCGGCGTAGCTCGGCATCAGCGCGCTGAGCGCGTGGCCAGCGCCGTACCAGAGCAGCGCGAGCGCGAGCAGGCGCCGGCGGTCGAAGCCGGCGACCCAGCCGGCGAGCAGCGGCGCGCCGAAGGCCATCATCGCTGCGGCGATCGCGATCAGCTGCCCGGCGAGTGCAACCGACACCTGCAGCGAACGGGCGATGTCGTTGAGCGTGCCGGCCACCGACATCACGCCGCAGCCGATCACGAAGTTGCCGAACATCAGCGCCCAGCGGATGTTGGCGCGCAGCGGTTCGGGTGCGGCCGACACCGAGGCCTCACCCGTCAACGAAGCACCTTCAGCGCGTCCGGGTTCAGGAGGTTCGTCGGGGTACCGTTGATGAAATTGACGACGTTCTCGAACGCGGCGCGGAAGTAGAACTCGTAGCTGTCCTGCTCCACGTAGCCGATGTGCGGCGTGCACACCGCGTTCTCGAGCCGCAGCAGCGGGTGACCCTGCAGGATCGGCTCGCTCTCGAACACATCGACCGCAGCCATGCCAGGCCGCCCGCGGTTCAGCGCCGAGACCAGCGCGCCTTCCTCGATCAGCTCGGCGCGCGAGGTGTTGACGAGCAATGCGGTCGGCTTCATGCGCGTGAGCGCGTCGTGCTTGACGATGCCGCGCGTGTTGTCGTGCAGGCGCAGGTGCAGCGAGAGCACGTCGCAGGCCTCGAAGAAAGCCTCGCAGCTCGGCGCCGCGACAAAGCCGTCGGCCTCGGCGCGCTGTCGGGCGGATTCGCTGCCCCATACCGTGACGTGCATGCCGAAGGCCTTGCCATAGCCCGCCACCATCTGGCCGATCTTGCCGTAGCCCCAGATGCCCAGCGTCCGACCCTTCAGCACGAGCCCGAGGCCGAAGTTCGGCGGCATCGAGGCCGCCTTCAGCCCGGACTGCTGCCACGCGCCGTGCTTGAGGTTGCCGATGTACTGCGGCAGCCGCCGCATCGCCGCCATGATCAGCGCCCAGGTCAGCTCGGCCGCTGCGACCGGCGAGCCCACGCCTTCGGCGACGGCGATGCCCATGCGCGTGCAGGTCTCGACATCGACGTGCGAACCGATCTTGCCGGTCTGCGAGATCAGCTTGAGCCGGGGAAGTTTTTCGATCAGTTGCTTCGGGAACTGCGTGCGCTCGCGGATCAGCACCAGCACATCGGCATCGCGCAAGCGCACCGAGAGCTGGCCAATGCCTTTGACGGTGTTGGTGAAGACCTTGGCATTGAGCTGCTCCATCACGGTCGCGCACTTGAGCTTGCGCACCGCGTCCTGGTAGTCGTCGAGGATGATGATGTTCACGGCAGTGAGGCTCGGGTCCGGCAGAGGCTTGGCCTTGATTGTGCACGGGTCAACGCCGGTTCGTGATTGTCGGTAGCATGCGCGCTCCGCACCCGTTACCCGAGGAGACAACCCATGTCCATCACGATGCATTCGGCCAGCGTGCCGATCTTTGTCCGCATGCTTTCCAACATCGAGACCTGCCTCGACAAGGCTGAAGCGCATGCGGCGGCGAAGAAGTTCGACAGCTCGGTGTACCTCAATTCGCGCCTCGCGCCGGACATGCTGGTGTTCACGAAGCAGATCCAGATCGCGTGCGACACGGTCAAGTTCTGCGTCGCCCGGCTGGCCGGGGTGGAGAGCCCGAAGTTCGAGGACACGGAGACGACGCTGGCCGAACTGCGCGAGCGCATCAAGGCAACGATTGCCTATGTGAAGTCAGTGCCGGCCGCGCAGATCGACGGCAGCGAAGAGCGGGACATCACGCTGCCGCGCCGTGACGGCCCGATCGTCATGAAGGGCGAGGCCTACCTGAAACACTTCGCGCTGCCGAACTTCTTCTTCCATGTGACGACCGCATACGCGCTGCTGCGACACAACGGCGTCGAGATCGGCAAGATGGACTATCTGGGTGCGCCGAAATCCTGATCAGACTTGCCCGAAGAGCGCCTTGCGCTGCGCCGTGTAGTGCCACCACGGCGCGGCCTGCGCGCCGCGCATGAAATCGGTGGCGGCCATGAAGGTGTCGAGCACGCACGGATCTTGCCGCTGGCCGGTGGCGGCGCACAGCTTCTGGTAGAGCTGATAAGCGTCCTGGCCGCGCAGGTCGGCCGGGCGTTCGATGCCGATGCTGCGCAGGTCTTCGGCGAGCGACGGGCCGATGTTGGGCAGTTGCTCCAGCACTGCGCACTCCGCCGCAGTCGCGGCTTTGGGTGACTTGATCGCGGCCATCGTTCAGCCGGCGCCGGGCCGCCCCAAGGCGGCTGAGCGCCCCCTTGGGGGGCAGGAACGAAGTGACGTGGGGGTCGTCATTTCACATCATCATGTTGTTGCGGATCAGGCCGACGGCCAGGCCCTCGAGTTCGAACTGAACCTCGCCGGCATCGGCGCCGCTGGTCGGCACGACGATGGTCTGGAAGTCGGGGTTTTCGGGGATCAGCTCGATGGCGTGCCGGGTGCGGCGGAAGCGCTTAACGGTGACCTCGTCACCGAGGCGCGCCACGACGATCTGGCCGTTTTTCGCGTCCGTGGCGCGCTGCACCGCGAGCAGGTCGCCGTCCATGATGCCGGCGTCGCGCATGCTCATG
>JBDUAG010000315.1:0-5079 GCA_040004785.1 Burkholderiales bacterium
CGGTGCTGTAGGTGAACGCCGCGCCGTGTGGGCCGGCCTGGCGCAGCGTCACCAGAAAATCGCAGAAGCTCGCCGCGCCCGCATAGTCGGCCGGCCGCGACAGCACGCCGCCCGCGCGGCCGTGGTCCCAGATGCCGGCCTGCGGGTCGGTGTAATCCTCGGAGTAGGCGATGGACGTGGTCATGTCCATCACCTGGCGCACCGTGGCGTGGGCCAGCCCGCTCGTCGCCATCTCGGGCACATACGCCACGACGGGTACGGCCGGGTCGAGTCGCCCTTCGGTCACCAGCGACGCGGCGATCGTGCCGAAGAACGACTTCGTCACCGACCAGGCGATGTGCGGCTGCGCTGCCGACAATGCGCCGAAGTAGCGCTCGTACACGATGCGGCCGCGGTGCAGCACGACGATGCCGTCGGTGTAATTGGCCGCGAGCGACTCGGACCAGTTCATCACCTCGCTGCGGCCGATCGGCGTGAACCTGACCGCATCGATGTCGTCGCGATCCGCACGTGGCAGCACGCAGACCGGGCCGGATCCGCGCGACACGGTCGTCGTCGGCAGCAATTGGGCGATGTTCGAATAGGCCCAGCGCAGCTTCGGGAAGGTATACATGCCGCCGTCGTCGAAGCGCACCTGTTTCTCCGGCGGCGGTGGCGAGCCCTGCATCCAACCGAGTGCGACCGGGTCGCTGGCAAAGGCGTCGAGCGTGTCGGGCGTCAGCCCGGGTGGGGGTGCGTTCATCGGGCGATTGTCCGCGATCAGATTCGCACGACGATCCGCCCGCGCACGGTGCCTTTCATCAGCTCGTGCGCCTTGGCGATGGCGGACGCCAGCGGCACCTCCTCGGTGATTGCCGCGAGCTTGGCCGGATCGAGGTCGGTCGCCAGACGCTCCCACGCGGCGCGCCTCAGCGCGATCGGTGCCATCACGCTGTCGATGCCGGCGAGCGTGATGCCGCGCAGGATGAACGGCATCACCGTCGCGGGCAGATCGGCTCCCTGCGCCAGCCCGCAGGCCGCGACGACGCCGCCGTAGCGCGTTTGCGCCAGCGCGTTCACGAGCGTGTGGCTGCCGACCGCATCGACAACCGCGGCCCAGCGCTCCTTCTGCAAGGGCTTGCCGGCGGCGCTCAGCTCGGCGCGATCGATGACTGCGCTCGCGCCGAGGGTCGTCAGGTAGGCCGACTCGTCGAGCTTGCCGGTCGCCCCGGTGACGCGGTAGCCGAGTTTGCCGAGCAAGGCAATCGCGACACTGCCGACGCCGCCCGTCGCGCCCGTCACGAGCACGTCGCCGTCGCCGGGCTTCAGGCCGTGGCGCTCCAGCGCCATCACGCACAGCATCGCGGTGTAGCCGGCAGTGCCGATCGCCATCGCCTGAGCCGTCGACAATGACTTCGGCAGCGCGACCAGCCCGTCGCCGTTCAGCGATGCCCGCTCCGCGAGGCAGCCCCAGCGCGTCTCGCCGACGCCCCAGCCGTTGTGGATCACCTGATCGCCCACCCGCCACGCCGGGTGCCGACTCTCGAGCACGGTGCCGGCACCATCGATGCCGGCGACCATCGGCCAGCTGCGCACGACCGGCCCCTTGTTCGTGATCGCCAGCCCGTCCTTGTAGTTGAGTGTCGAGTGTTCGATGCGCACCAGCACATCGCCGGCCGGCAGATTCGCCTCATCGACCGGTTTGACGGTGGCCTGGAATCCTGATTCGGCCTTTTCGAGCAAAACAGCGTTGAACATGGTCGCTCCCCTGAAGAAGACGGCACGATAACGCAAGCTGTCAGCACTTGTTGGCAACGCCAGCACGGCCCGGCCGCACTTGAGTTTTTCACATCACAAAACATGGCCAAGTTATTGTCAGGTATGACATTTTTCCATTGACGCAAGGCGGCCAGATCCCTATCCTGCGGCCAATGCTGAATTTTCGACCCATGTTGGGGCGCTCGCTCGCCGGCGGATTGCTGGCAGCGATGCTGATCCCTCAGGCCATCGCCAACCCTGATTTCGCGCCTATTCCGCCGACCGCCGCAGCCGCGTCGGCGGCCGATGCGGTGAATCGCTTTCTGGTCGACAAGGGGCTGATCGCCCCGGTGTCGGCGGCAACTCCGTCGGCGACGCCCGCCTTCGTCGAGCAGGTTCGGCATCAGGCCTCGGACATGGTGATCACCGCGATGAACTTCCTCGGCGTGCCTTACCGCCGCGGTGGCAACACGGCCGACGGCGGATTCGACTGCAGCGGCTTCACGCGCCAGGTGTTCGAGACCAGTCTCGGCCTGGTGTTACCGCGCCGCGCCGACCAGCAGGCCAAGGCGCCCGGCCTCGTCGCCGTCAAGCGCGACGAGTTGCAGCCTGGCGACCTGGTGTTTTTCAACACGCTCAGGCGCACGTTCTCGCACGTCGGCATCTATGTCGGCGAGGGCAAGTTCATCCACGCGCCCAAGCCCGGCGGCGAGGTGCGCGTCGAGAGCATGAACTTCGCCTACTGGGCCAAGCGCTTCACCGGCGCGCGCCGCGCCGACGCGGCCACCGAAGCAACCGCCGCGCACTGACCGCCTTGCACCCGTCAGGGCTGCGAGCGCGCAGGCACAATCCGGGCATGGCCGAGAAAGTCATTCCCCTAGCCGACCACCGCTACGCCGCGAGCGTGCCGCGTGTGCCTTCGGCGATCAGCGCGCCGACCGGCCTGCTCGGCGACACGCTCGGCCGGCCGCTGCGCGACTTGCGCATCTCGGTCACCGACCGCTGCAACTTCCGCTGCAGCTACTGCATGCCGAAGGAGGTCTTCGACAAGCACTACAGCTTCCTGCCGCATTCGTCGCTGCTGAGTTTCGAGGAGATCACGCGCGCCGCCAGCCTGTTCGTCGCCCACGGCGTGCGCAAGATCCGGCTGACCGGCGGCGAGCCGCTGCTGCGCAAAAACATCGAGGTGCTGATCGCGATGCTGAGTCGCCTGCGCACGCCCGAAGGCGCGCCGCTCGATCTGACCTTGACGACCAACGGCTCGCTGCTCGAACGCAAGGCCCTGGCCTTGAAAGACGCCGGCCTGAACCGCGTCACGGTCAGTCTGGACGCGCTCGATGACGGCGTGTTCCGCCGCATGAACGATGCCGACTTCCCGGTCGCCGACGTGCTCGCCGGTATCGAGGCCGCGCGGCGCGTCGGCCTCGGGCCGATCAAGATCAACATGGTCGTCAAGCGTGGCACCAACGACGATCAGATCGTGCCGATGGCGCGCCATTTCAAAGGCACGGGCTCGGTGCTGCGCTTCATCGAGTACATGGACGTCGGCGCGACCAACGGCTGGCGGATGGACGAGGTTTTGCCCTCCGCCGAGGTGGTCGCGCGGATCGGTGCGGCCTTGCCGCTCGAGCCGGTGGCCGCGAACGTGCTGGGCGAAACGGCCGAGCGCTGGCGCTACGCCGATGGCGGCGGCGAGATCGGCGTGATCTCCAGCGTCACGAAGGCGTTCTGCGCCGACTGCAATCGCGCCCGTCTGTCCACCGAGGGCAAGCTGTTCCTGTGCCTGTTCGCGAGCCATGGCCACGACCTGCGCGCCCTGCTGCGCGGTGACTACAACGATGCGCAGATCGCGGCCGCGATCGGCCTGATCTGGCAGGCGCGCGACGACCGCTACTCCGAGCTGCGCGCCAGCGCTGCCGCGCCCAGCGGCGAGCGGCGCGTCGAGATGCACTACATCGGCGGTTGATGGTCGCGGTCACGATCCGCCGTCTCGTGCCGGCTGATCTGGCGGCCTACAAGGCACTGCGCGACGAGATGCTCGCGGCGCACCCCGAATCCTTCAGCTCCGACCCGGCGCCCGAGCGCGCACCCGACAGCTATCTGTCGCGCCTCGGCCTGCAGCGCTCAGAAGGCGGCGAGTTCACGCTCGGCGCGTGGCAGTTCGGGCAACTCGTCGGCGCGGTCAGTTGCGAACGCGATCCGCGCACGAAGGTGCGCCACATCGGCCACGTCATCGGCATGATGGTGCAAAGCGAAACACAGGGCCTTGGCATCGGTCGTGCGCTGCTCGAGGCCTGCATCGCGCAAGCGCGCGCCGCAGACGGGTTGGTGATGCTGACGCTCACGGTGACCGCCGGCAACGCGGCCGCTGTTCGCATCTACGAGCGCGCCGGCTTCGTGCGCTATGGGAGCCTGCCGCGCGCGATCGTGGTCGATGGCGTGTACCACGCCAAGGACCAGATGACGCTTTCTCTCTAGCAGCTCAACGGCTGGCCAGACGCTTCCAGGTCTCGACCACCGAGTCCGGGTTCAGCGAGATCGAGACGATGCCTTCGTCCGCGAGCCAGTTCGCGAAATCCGGGTGGTCGCTCGGCCCCTGGCCGCAGATGCCGACGTACTTGTCTGCCGCGCGACAGGCCTTGATCGCGCGTGAGATCAGGAACTTGACGGCTGGATCGCGCTCGTCGAAATCCTTCGCGAGCAAGGGCATGCCCGAGTCGCGGTCCAGACCGAGCGTGAGCTGGGTCAGGTCGTTCGAGCCGATCGACATGCCATCGAAGTGCGCGAGGAACTCCTCGGCCAGCACCGCGTTGCTCGGGATCTCGCACATCATGATCACGCGCAACCCGTCGGTCCCGCCATCGGCCGCGCGCTTGAGGCCGCGGTCAGCCAGCATGCCGATCACCGCCTTGGCCTGCGCCAGCGTGCGCACGAACGGCACCATGATCTCGACGTTGGTGAGCCCCATGTCATTGCGCACACGCTTGAGCGCCTCGCACTCCATCGCGAACGCTTCGCCGAACTCTTCGCTGACGTAGCGCGACGCACCGCGGAAGCCCAGCATCGGGTTCTCTTCTTCCGGCTCGTAGCGCGAGCCGCCGATCAGCTTGCGGTACTCGTTGCTCTTGAAGTCGCTCAGGCGAACGATCACGGGCTTGGGCCAGAACGCCGCGCCGATGGTCGCAATGCCTTCGGTCAGCTTGTCGACGTAGAACGCACGCGGCGAGGCATGCCCGCGCGCCACGCTTTCGACCGCCTTCTTCAGGTCGCTGTCGATGTTCGGGTAATCGAGGATCGCCTTCGGGTGCACGCCGATGTTGTTGTTGATGATGAACTCGAGCC
>JBDUAG010000316.1:0-5049 GCA_040004785.1 Burkholderiales bacterium
TGACTTCGTTCTCCTTCACCATCTTCATCACGTCGGCAACGGTCTTGCTGGCCATGTAGGAAACTCCTGGTGGAATATTTGTTCGAGGTGGGTGGGTTCGAGAAACCGGCCTTCAAAAGGCCTGCTGACAGGCCCAAAAAACGCGCACAGGAAAGTAGCAGAAAGCATGCCCGCAACCCGTCTTGCCGGGCTTGCGCGGGCCCTCGCGGCCCTCGTCAGCTGGGCCTGAGACCCGCGTCCAGACTGGTGCATCGACACGCCCAATGATAGGGCAAATCAACGCACCAATTCAGGTCCAAGCCTTGCGCCGTGGCCGGCCAACCCCTCCAGGAGCACGCGGTAGGCGGCATCGAGGCGTTCTGCAGCGCCCTTCACACCGAGCTCGATGTGGCGCCCGTATTGCGGGTGATCGACGCTCGGCAGGCTGAACACCCTGACACCCGCGAACTCGGCCTCGATGCGCTCCATCAGCGGCGTCAGCGTGGCCTCCATCGCACCGAAGACGATCACCGACTTCTCGTGCTGCGCGCCACGGCCGTGCAGGTGCGGGTAGTGCTCGTCCAGCACCGATTCGATCATCGGCCACGCCATCACCGGGAAGCCGGGCACGAAGTGCACCGTGCCGACGCTGAACCCGGCGATCTTGTTGAATGGGTTCGGGATGATGGCCGCGCCTTCCGGAAACACGCCCATGTTCAGTCGGTGCACGTTGTCGGGCCGGTCCGGCTCGTAGGCGATGCCCTGCTCCGCCGCGGTGTCACGCATGCGCTCGAGGATCAGGTCGCGCGCCTGCGGGTGCAGCGCGAGCGGCCGACCGAGCGCTGCCGCGGCGCACTGGCGCGTGTGGTCGTCCGGCGTGGCACCGATGCCGCCGCACGAGAACACCACGTCGCCGGACTCGAACGCGTGCTTCAGGTCGGCGGTGATGCGCGCAGGGTCGTCGCCAACATAGCGCACCCAGCTCAATGCGAGACCGCGCGCTGAGAGCAGCTCGATGACCTTGGGCAGGTGCTTGTCCGCACGCTTGCCCGAGAGGATTTCGTCGCCGATGATGATCAAGCCAAAGTTCATGGACGTGCCCAGGGTGACAGGGGAGGCGCACCGGCCGCATCGGCGGGCGGCAGCGCAAGAACGTCAGCGGGAGCGTTGGCCGGTGCAGCCGGGAGCAGCTCGGAGAACTCCGTCTCGCGCCGCAGCGCCTGCAACGCAGCCAGACCGAAGTGCGCGAACCACAGCGCCGAGAACGCAAACACGAGCGTGTAGATCCAGACCGCGACCGGCACCAGCACCGGCGCGAACACGACCGCGATCGCGCCCGAGGCCCACACTACCGACGGGGCCGCGCCGAGGTAGCCGGTGAGCACGCCCATGCCCAGCAGCGAGGTCCGATGACGGCGCATCAGCTCGCGCCGCTCGTCGGTGCTGGCATGTTCGGCGAGCACATCGACGCTCATCACGCGGTAGGTGAGCCAGCCCCAGATCAGCGGCGGCACGATCAGCACCAGCGGCGGCACGAACCACAGCGGGATCGACACCAGCAGCGCGACCAGTGCCAGCGCGGTCGCCCACAGCGCGCCGAACATACTGCCGAAGAACGAGCCGCCGTGCTTGTGTTCGAGCAGTGGGAAGCGGCGCGCCGAAACCAGCCCGACCATCGACGGCGTCATGAACGCAGCGACCATCAACAGCGCCAGCACGACGATCACCGGCGTGCTCAGGAACACGACGACCAGCGGCGCCAGCACCGATTTCAGGTTCGCCAGGCCGATGCCTTCGAGCCAGTGGATCATCGTCGCGAGCAAGGCCCACGACTCGAACGCAGCGCGCACCGCATCGAGCGACGCCTCCCAGTAGAAGTAGCCGAGGCCGAGCGCCATCGCGGCCATCAGCAGCAGCGGCAACAGCGACAGGAGGATGACGCGGGGGTGCAGGCAGTACGCAACGGCGCGCCAGAACGAATCGAGCAGGAGGTTCATCGGCAAACAGTCACCATGAAAATTGCGCGCGATACGACGGGTGCTCGCGCAAGGTCGCGAAGCACATGCCGCGCGCCTTCAGCCCTTCGATCAGCGGCTCCAGGTTGACGGGCGCCCAGGCATCCTGGCGCGGCCAGGTGCCGAGGTGAGCGAGCAGCACATCGCCCGGCCGCACGTCGCGCAGCGCGCGTTGCAGCAATGCCTTGTTCGTGGCCTTGCGGCTCGCGACATCGTCGCCGAGCGGCACCGAGCCGGCGACGTTCGTCCAGTCGCAGCCTTCCGCCGCGGCGACGAGCTGCGGCGAGGCCTTGCCCGCCGAGACGCGAAACACCTTCGGCATGAAGCGGCCGGTCATCGCGTGAAAGCGGTCGGCGGTGGCTTGCGACGCGGCGCAGATGCGGCCCGGCGACGGGGATTTGGCCAGCGCGCCGAATGCGTGTCCCTCGGCAGCGCGCGCCGTCCACCACGGCGCCCAATCGTCGTCGAGGCTGGTGCCTCCGGCGGTGGTTCGTTCCTCGGCGAGGAAAAACGTCGCCTTCACCTTCTGGCGCGCCAACACGTCGGCAACGAGCGGTGCAATGCCCATGTGGCCGGTGTCGAAGGTCAGGTAGACGGGGCGATCACCCGTCGCATCGCCGCACTCGGCCCGCGCCGACGCGGTCGCGACACACGCGAGCAACGCCAGCACCCAGTGCCTAGTCATCGTCGCCTCCGCCCAGCACGCTGCCGAGCAAACCGCCGACGGCCAGACTGCCCAGCACCGAGCCTTCTTCCTTCGAGCCACCGCGCTGGGGCGCCGCCGCGAACACGCGCGACGCGAGGCGCGAGAACGGCAAGCTTTGCAGCCAGACTGTGCCGGGCCCGGTGCACTTGGCGAAGAACAGGCCTTCACCGCCGAACAGCGCGGTCTTGATCTTGCCCACGTACTGGATCTCGAAGCTCACGTTCGGCGTCAGCGCGACGATGCAGCCGGTGTCGATCAACAGCGTCTGGCCGGCGCGCAGCTCGCGCTTCACGACCGTGCCGCCGGCGTGGACGAAGGCCAGGCCGTCACCGTCGAGCTTCTGCATCACGAAGCCTTCGCCACCGAAGAAGCCGACCGACATCTTCTGCTGGAAGTAGATGCCGAGCGAGACGCCGCGCGCGGCGCACAGGAACGCATCCTTCTGGCAGATCAGCGTACCGCCGAGCTCACGCAGATCCATCGGCAGGATCTTGCCCGGGTACGGTGCGGCGAACGCGACGCGCAGCTTGGTCGTGCTCTGGTTGGTGTAGACCGTGGTGAACAGCGATTCGCCCGTCACCAGCCGCTTGCCCGCGCCGAGCAGCTTGCCGAGCAGGCCGCTGCCGCCGCTGCTCTGCGAGCCATCGCCGAACACCGTGTCCATCGAGATGCCGGCGTCCATGAACATCATGCTGCCAGCCTCGCCCACCGCAGCCTCGCCCGGGTCGAGCTCGACCTCGACGAACTGCATCTCGGCACCCTTGATCTCGTAGTCCACCACGTCCATGGCCATTGCGCGTCCTCCCCAGGTGATGTCGCAGCCCGCCATCGTAGCGGCTGGCAGAACCTCAGCGCGGCAATTCCATGACCGGCCATCCGGCGGCCAGCGCGTGCTGACGCAGGCGCGCGTCGGGATCGACGACGACTGGTCGGCCAACCGCCTGCAGCAGCGGCAGGTCATTGCCGGAGTCGCTGTAGAACGTGGCGTCGGCCAGCGCATCGGCCAACAGACCTTGCTCGCCCAGCCAGGTCTGCAAGCGCGTGACCTTGCCTCCGCGCATGTTCAGCACGCCGCTCGTGCGACCGGTACAACGGCCATCGACGACCTCCACCTCGGTGGTCAGCAGGTCATCGATACGCAGGTGCTGTGCGGTCAGTTCGGTGAGCACGCGATTCGTCGCCGTCGTCATCACGAGCCGATCACCGCGCGCACGGTGCGACTCGACCAGCGCGCGCGCCGATGCCGGGATGCGCGGCGCAACGACCTGGTCCAGAAAGCGCTCGCACCACGGCCGCCACTCGGCGAGCGTGCGGCCGGCCAGCGTAGCCACATAGAACTCGCAGAAGTCCTGCGCGCTGACACTGCCATCGCCATAGCGCCGCGCCATGTCGTCATTGCGCGGTTCGAACCCGGCGCGGTCGAGCACGCCATGGTCCATCAGGAACTCGCACCACAGCACATCGCTGTCACCCGTCAGCAGCGTGTGATCCAGATCGAACAGCGCGAGGCGCCCGGCGGGCCGAGCGCTGGGCCGCTCCCGAGCCGGCCCGCATCCCCCCGGGGGATCGGCCAACATATCCGTTGGACGAGGGGCGGTCATGTCACGGTTGCCGCAGATGCCAGGCGCGCGGCCGCGTGAAGGTCTGGATGCCAAGTGTCGAGAGCGTCAGCCCCACACCCGAATCGCCATGCCCCGACCACGGCAGCCGCGGGCTGACGCGGTCGCAGCAGTTCCAGTAGACGCTGCCCGCGTTGACCTTCGCGAGCAGCGCACGCGCCCTCGCCTCGTCCTTCGTGAACACGCCGGCCGTGAGGCCGTAGCGCGTGTCGTTCATCAGCGTCAACGCTTCGGCATCGCCGCTGACCTTCTGGATGCCGATGACCGGGCCGAAGCTCTCCTCGCGCATCAGCGCCATCGAGTGATCGACCTCGGTGAACACGGTCGGCTCGAACCAGTTGCCCGGGCCGGCCCCGCGTTGACCGCCGACGCGCAGGGTCGCCCCCCTGGCTTTCGCGTCGGCCACCTGCGCGTCGAGCACATCGAGTTGGGGCGCGCGCGTGATCGCGCCGATGTAGGTCTCTTCGCTGGCCGGGTCGCCCGTCCTGAACCCGCGCACCGTCTCGACGAACGCGGCGACGAACGCATCGTGGATGCTGTGGTGCACATAGATGCGCTCGACCGAACAGCAACTCTGGCCGGCGTTGTACATCGCGCCGTCGGCCAGCGACTCGGCCGCGATCCTCGGATCGGCGTCCTCGGCAACATAGGTCGGATCCTTGCCGCCGAGTTCGAGCTGCAGCTTGATGAAGCGCGCGCCCACCGCCTGCGCGATCTTCGCGCCGGTGGC
>JBDUAG010000317.1:0-5039 GCA_040004785.1 Burkholderiales bacterium
TCCTGCGTCAGCAGCTTGGTCAGCACCGACTGGCGTGCCTGCTCCATCTGCTGCTTGTAGTCGGCCGAAGCCGCGAGGCCGCGGCGCTCGGCTTCCTGCGTGAAGATCTCATCCATCACGACCTTGTCGCGCACGCGCGTTTCGAGGTCGGGCGGCAACTGCTGGTTCTGCGCGGCGGCCTGGGCCTGCACCTGCTTGATCAGCGCATCGACACGCGCCTTCGGCACGGCCTTGCCGTTGACGATGGCGACGTTCTGCGCCAGTGCGGCCAACGGGAGCGCGAATGCCGCGCACAGCATCAATCGGGTTGCGCGGCGGGCGAGAGAACTCTTCTTCATGGGCGAATGCCTTTCAACGACTGGAGGAGGTGTGCCGCGCGGTCTGCGGAGCAGGGGTTCAGGGCTCGCCCGGCGCGCGGGCTTCGATGGCCAGGGCATGGATGCCGCGGGGCATCAGCGAGTGGAGCGCATCATAAACGAGGCGGTGCCGGGCCACGCGCGTCAGGCCCTCGAAGCGCGGGCTGACGATGCGCACCGTGAAATGGCGGCCTTCGCGTGCGCCGGCGTGGCCGGCGTGCAGGTGGCTGTCGTCCTGCACCTCGAGCAGGTCGGGCTGCAGCGCCGAGTCGAGCTCGCGCCGGATGTCGGCCGCCGCAACGCTCATGGCCGGTTCTCGTTCGCCGGCTCGGGCTCGATGAAGCGGTTCACGTAGAAGCCCTGCGCCACCATGAACGCCAGCATCAGGCCGGTGGCGCCGAACACCTTGAAGTTCGCCCAGGTCGAGGTCGAGTAGTTGTAGGCCACGTACAGGTTGAGTGCGCCCATCAGCGCATAGAACACGATCCACGCTACGTTCAGGCGCCGCCACACGGGGGCCGGCAAATGGAGTTGATCGCCAATCAGCGCCTGCAGCAGGTTCTTGTTGAAGAAGGTCTGGCTGACCCAGAACGCCACGCCCGTGGCCCAGTACAAAACGCTGAGTTTCCACTTGATGAAGGTGGCGTTGTGGAACCAGATCGTCGCGCCGCCCAGCACCAGGATGATCCCGAACGAGATCCACAGGATCATGTCGACCTTTCGGCCTCGCGCCAGCTGGTAGCCGATCTGCGCGCAGGTGGCGACGATCGCGACCACGGTGGCGAGCAGCACCGGAGCCTCGTCGACGCCGACCACGCCACCCGAGACGATGAAGCCGAGGTGCTCGGTGGCGAAGCGGGCGGCCCAGTCCGCGTGGCCTTCCGCGTACTTGAACATCCCGAAGAACAGGATGATGGGCAGGAAGTCGAGCAGAAGCTTCATTCGGGTGCAGTGAGGCCGCCCTCACGGGCGCGGCCAGTGGTCGCTATTTGGGAGCGAAGTCTATCGCGGCCGAGTTGATGCAGAAGCGCTCGCCGGTGGGCTGTGGCCCGTCCTCGAACACATGGCCCAGGTGCGAGCCGCAGTTGTTGCAGCGCACCTCGACCCGCACCATGCCGTGGCTCTTGTCGGTGATGCGCTCGACGACCTCGCTGTTGATCGGCTCGAAGTAGCTCGGCCAGCCGCAACCGGCGTCGAACTTGGTGTCTGATTTGAACAGAGGGGTTCCGCAGCCGACGCAGTTGTAGTTGCCGTCGCTCCAGTGATCCCAGTATTTGCCGCTGAAGGGCCGCTCGGTCGCGGCGTGGCGCGCGACCTCGAACTGCATCGGGTCGAGCTGTGCCCTCCATTCGGCATCGGTCTTCTTTACCTTGTACTCTTTTGAGTCGATCATGACGAGCAGGACACCTCGATGGATTGCGCCCATTCGGGCGGGAAGCCGGCGTAGCGCTCGCGCGTCGCCGCGTCTGATTCGTCGAACGGCCGCTCCAGAACTTTCAGCAGCCGCTGCACCTCGCCGAAGTGACCGGCCTGGGCCTCGCGGATCGCCACATCGGCCAGGTGGTTGCGCAGCACGAACATGGGGTTGACCCGGTTCATCCGCAAGACCCGCGCGGCGTGGTCGGCGGCATCGACACCCCCTTCGCGCTCCAGGCGGGCGCCGTAACGCAGCGCCCACGCATCGAATGCCTCGCGGTCCATGAAGAGGTCGCGCACTGCGGCGTTGGCGGCGCCGGGTGTGAACCCGGCCAGGCGGCGAAAGGTGATCGTGAAGTCGCAGCGGTCCGCAGCCATGCGGCGCAGCAGGTCATCGACGAGTTCGCGGTCGTCGGCCTCAGACGTCTGCAAGCCCAGCTTGGCGCGCCAGCGCGCGAGCAGCGCGTCCGCGAACGCGGACTTGTAGACCTCGAGCGCCGCCAGCGCGAGATCCGAGTCGCCGATCAGCGGCATCAGCGCCTGCGCCAGCGCATGCAGGTTCCAGAACGCGACATTGGGTTGGCGTGCCCACGCATATCGGCCCTGCGTGTCAGAGTGGTTGCAGATGTGGCCGGGGTCGAACTGGTCCAGAAAGCCGAACGGGCCGTAGTCGATCGTCAGGCCGAGGATCGACATGTTGTCGGTGTTCATCACGCCATGGCAAAACCCCACGGCCTGCCAGTCGGCCATCAACGCGGCGGTGCGCAGCGTCACCTGTTCGAGCAGCGCGGCATACGGCTGTGGAGCATCGCGACAGGCCGGGTAGTGATGCGCGATCACGAAGTCGGCGAGTCGGCGCAGCTCGTCGGGCTCGTCATGCTGGCTGAAATGCTCGAAGTGGCCGAAGCGGATCAAGCTCGGTGCGGTGCGCGTCAGCACGGCAGCGGTCTCGAGCGCTTCGCGCCGCACCGGGAGCGCGGAGCCCGTGATGCACAGCGCGCGCGTCGTCGGAATGCCCAGGCCATTCATCGCTTCGGAACACAGGAACTCGCGGATCGACGAGCGCAGCACAGCGCGGCCATCGCCCATGCGCGAGTAGGGTGTCCTGCCGGCGCCCTTCAGCTGCAACTCTATCGGGCCGGCCGGTGTCTCCATCTCGCCCAGCCAGAGCGCGCGGCCATCGCCCAGCTGGCCGGCCCAGACGCCGAACTGGTGGCCGCTGTAGACGCTCGCGAGCGGGCGCATCCCGGGCCAGGTGGCGTTGCCGCTGAAGACCTGCAGCGCCTGCGCGTCGGCCCAGTCGGCGGGCAGGCCGAGCATGGCGGCGCAATCGGCGCTGGTGGCGACCCAGTGCGGGTCGGGCAGGGGCTCGGCGGGCAGTGCGGTGTAGAACGATTCACCCAGCTCGACGAATCGGTTGGGCCAGGCAAGGGCGACACTCATCCGCTCAAGTCTAGCGGGCCGCGTTTTCCCCAGGCCGGTGCATGGACTCGCGCGGCACCTGTCCCGGTCGCGACACCCCTTGGGGGTAGTCCCTGTAACCCCATGCACATCACATCCGTTACCTTTGCGGGCGATGAAACAGACCCAGGAGACAATCATGAAGTTCGCAAGCAGTTCGCTGACTCGGCGCGTGTTCAACCTCACCGTCGGTGCCGCCTTGGTCGTCTCCGCCGGCGCGGCGCTGGCGCAGGCGAAACCGCTCGCCGGCCAGACTGTCAAGATGATGTGGATCGACCCGCTCAGCGGCCTGATGGGCCCGGTCGGCAGCAACCAGTACAAGAGCTGGCAGTTCTTCCAGGAGAAGTTCAACGCCTCCAATCCGGCTGGCGTGAAGTTCGATGTCATCGCCGTCGACAACAAGCTCAGCCCGACCGAAAGCCTGAACGCGCTGAAGTCGGCGATCGACCAGGGCATTCGCTACGTGATCCAGGGCAACGGTTCGTCGGTCGCGCTGGCGCTGGTCGATGCGATCAACAAGCACAACGAGCGCAACCCCGGCAAGGAAATCATCTTCCTGAACGAAGCCGCGGTCGATCCTGACCTGACGAACAGCAAGTGCAGTTTCTGGCACTTCCGCTATGACGGCGACACCACGATGAAGATGGAGGCGATGACGACCTTCATCAAGGACCAGAAGGACGTCCACAAGGTCTACCTGCTGAACCAGAACTACTCGCACGGCCAGCAGGTCGCGAAGTTCGGCAAGGAATACCTGAAGCGCAAGCGCCCGGACATCGAGATCGTCGGCGAAGACCTGCACCCGCTCGCACAGGTGCGTGACTTCGCGCCCTACATCGCGAAGATCAAGGCCTCGGGCGCCGACAGCGTGATCACCGGCAACTGGGGCTCCGACCTGGCGTTGCTCGTCAAGGCGGCCAACGAAGGCGGCTACACCGGCAAGTTCTTCACCTACTACACCGGCGTGACCGGCACGCCCTCGGCGCTGGGAACCACCGGCGCGGGGAAGGTCTACCAGGTCTCCTACGTCCACTACAACATGGGTGGGCCGATGCCCGGCTGGATGAAGGAGTTCAAGGCCAAGAACAACGACGACTTCTACACCGGCTCGATCATCCGGATCTATGAAACGCTGGGCGCCGCCATGGCCAAGGCCAAGTCGACGGATCCGGTCAAGGTCGCGTTCGCGCTCGAGGGTCTGAAGCTGACCAGCGCCTTCGGCGGCGAGATCGAAATGCGCAAGAGCGATCACCAGTTGCAGCAGACGCTGTACATGACCGCCTGGCAGAAGGCCGATGCGAAGTACCCGTACTCGCCCGAGAACACCGGCATGACGCTGGCACCGGTGGCAGAGTACGCGCCGTACGTGTCGAGCACGCCGACGAGTTGCCAGATGACGCGTCCGAGCGGCGGCTGAGCGACACTCGCCTGAACTGAGGCACCCTGGGCCCGACGGGATTCACCTGTCGGGCGTTCCACCGTTCCTGACGAGACCGCCGATGGAGTTCTTCTCGATATCGATGCTCAACGGCCTGAGCTATGGCTTGTTGCTGTTCATGCTGAGCTCCGGTCTGACGCTGATCTTCAGCATGATGGGCGTGCTCAACTTTGCCCACGCGAGCTTCTACATGGTCGGCGCCTACGTGGCCTACTCGATCACGCGCGTGGTCGGTTTCTGGCCGGGCCTGTTTCTCGCGCCGCTGGTGGCCGCCGCGCTCGGTGCGGCCTTCGAAAAATACTGCCTGCGCCGCGTCCACAAGTTCGGCCATGTGCCCGAGCTGTTGATCACCTTCGGCCTTTCATACG
>JBDUAG010000318.1:0-5036 GCA_040004785.1 Burkholderiales bacterium
TCGCGGAGGAACGCACCAAGGGCCGCGTGAAGGTCGAGGTCTACCCGAACAGCCAACTCTACAAGGACAAGGAAGAGCTCGAAGCGCTGCAACTCGGCTCGGTGCAGATGCTGGCGCCTTCACTGGCCAAGTTCGGCCCGCTGGGTGCGCGCGAATTCGAGGTCTTCGACCTGCCCTACCTGTTCAGCGACACCGCGTCGTTCCGCGCCGTCACCGAAGGGCCGGCCGGCAAGGCGCTGCTCGCCAAGCTCGAACCCAAAGGCATCAAGGGCCTCGCCTACTGGGACAACGGCTTCGACATCATGACGGCGAACAAGCCGCTGCGCAAAGTGGCCGACATGAAGGGCCTGAAGATGCGCATCCAGAGCTCGAAGGTGCTGGACGCGAACATGCGCTCGCTCGGCGCGATCCCGCAAGTGATGGCGTTCTCGGAGCTGTACCAGGGCCTGCAGTCGGGCGTGGTCGATGGCTGCGAGAACACCCCGTCCAACGTCTACACGCAGAAGCTGTTCGAGGTGCAGAAGCATGTGACGATCTCGAACCACGGCCACATCGCCTACGCCGTGGTCGTCAACAAGAAGTTCTGGGAAGACCTGCCGGCCGACATCCGCACCATCCTCGAAGGCGCGATGAAGGATGCCACGACCTACGCCAACGCGATCGCCGACACCGAGAACCGCGAGGCGCTCGAGAAGATCAAGGCCAGCGGCAAGAGCACGGTCTACGCGCTCACGCCGGCCGAGGTCGGCGAGTGGAAGAAGGCGATGTTCGTCGTTCACAAGGAGATGGAGGAGCGCGTCGGCAAGGAGACGATCCTGACCGTGCAGAAGGCCGCAGGCTTCGTCGCGCCCAAGTAAAAGCACGCTCTGCCGGCCGCCGAGCCGGGCACGATTCATGCTGTGCACTTGCTGGTATACCAACAAGAGCACCAAGACGCAGCATGGATCCGACGACCGCCCTGCTCACGCTGGCCGACTGGCGAAACGCCTACCTGGAGGGCGCATCGCCCAGCGTGCTGTTGCTCGCGCTGGCCGAGCGGCTGCGGCGCGACAGCCCGGCCGAAGCCTGGATCACGCGCACCGGCGCTGACGGCCTGTCGGCCCAGATCGGTGCACTGGAAGCGCGGCTCGCGCAGCACCCGGATCGCGCGACCGCGCTCGCCGCGATGCCGCTGTTCGGCGTGCCGTTCGCCGTCAAGGACAACATCGATGTGCTGGGCCTGCCGACCACGGCCGCGTGCCCAGCGTTCGAGCGCGAGGTCGCGGCGCACGCCACCTCGGTCGCGCGGCTGATCAAGGCGGGCGCCATCTGCCTGGGCAAGACCAACCTGGACCAGTTCGCCACCGGCCTGGTCGGCGCGCGCTCGCCCTACGGCCGGCCGAGCAGCCCGTTTGCGGCCGAGCGCATCAGCGGCGGGTCGAGTTCGGGCTCGGCCGTCGTGGTCTCGCGCGGCGACGTGCCGTTCGCGCTCGGCACCGACACCGCCGGCTCGGGCCGCGTGCCGGCGGGCTTCAACAACATCGTCGGGCTCAAGCCGACGCCGGGCCGGGTGAGCTGCGCCGGCGTGCTGCCGGCCTGTCGCAGCATCGATTGCGTCTCGGTGCTGGCGCTCAGCGTCGCCGACGCCGCGCACGTGCTGGCCGTGATCGAAGGGCCGGACCCGGCCGACGCCTACAGCGCGTTCGCCGCCGGCCCGGCGCGGTTCGGCGCGAGTTTGCGCGTCGGCATCCCGCGCCAGCCCGTCACCGCCGGCGACATCGGCTACGCCGCCGCGTTCGACCGCGCGGTCGCGCAGCTCGAAGCGCTCGGGCACCGCGCCGTGCCGATCGACTTCGCGCCCCTGCACGCGGTCGCCGAGCTGCTCTACAGCGGCCCCTGGGTGGCCGAGCGCCACGCCGTCGTGCAGGCGTTGATGGAGCACGACCCCGCCGCGCTCGATGCCACCGTGCTGCGCGTGATCAGCCGCGCGGATGAGTTCAACGCCACCGACACCTTCCGCGCCCAGTACGTGCTGCGCGAGGCCCAGCGCGACAACGCCGCGCTGTGGCAGCAGGTCGATCTGCTGATGGTGCCGACCGCACCGACGCACCCGACGCATGCCGCGATCGACTTCGACCCGCTGGGCGCGAACTCGCTGCTCGGCACCTACACCAACTTCGTCAACCTGCTCGGTTGGTGCGCGCTCGCACTGCCGGCAGGCTTTGCTGCGCACGGCCTGCCGTTCGGCGTGACCTTCATCGCCCCCGGCGCGGCCGATGCGGCGCTGGCACGCTTCGGCCAGACGTGGGAAGCGCAGATGGGGTTGCCGCTCGGCGCCACCGGCCGGCCGTTCACGCCAACCGAAGGCACCACGCTCTGGCCCGCCAGCGCCACCACGCTGCCGATCGCCGTCGTCGGTGCGCACCTCGCCGGCCTGCCGCTGAACGGCCAGCTCAGCGAGCGCGGCGCGACCCTGCGCGAGGCGACGACCACGGCGCCGCACTACCGCCTGTTCGCGTTGCCGAACACCACGCCGCCCAAGCCCGGCCTGTTGCGCGTCAGCGATGGCGGCGCGGCGATCGCGGTCGAGGTCTGGGACGTGCCGATCGCCGCGGTGGGTTCGTTCCTCGCATTGATCCCGCCGCCGCTGGGGCTGGGCTCGCTCGAATTGAGCGACGGGCGCCATGTGCATGGTTTCGTCTGCGAGGCGCACGCGCTCGCCGGCGCGCGCGACATCAGCGCGTTCGGCGGCTGGCGCGCCTTCCTCGGCTGACCGCTTCCACCCTCACTTCCGGAGCCCCGCATGCATCCATCCGACACGCCACGCCGCCGTCTGCTCGCCGCCGCCACTTCCGGTGCCGCGCTCGCCAGCCTCGGCGTGCCCACGCTGGTGCGCGCGCAGGCCATCAAGCTGCGCATCGGCTACTGGCCGGTGGCGGCCGGGCTGCCGTTCTTTGCCGCGGTCGAGAAGGGCTACTTCAAGGAGGCCGGCCTCGACGTCGAGCCGCTCAAGTTCGCCGGCGCACAGCAGGTGATGGAGGCGATGCTGTCGGGCCGATCCGACGGCAGCGCCAACGGCACCGGCTCGGCCAACCTCGCGATCGGCGAGATCGCGCAGCCGGGCCTGTTCAAGATCTTCGCGACCAACCCGAGCAATGCGAGGTACGTGCTCGAGGAGTTTCTGGTCCCGAAGGACAGCCCCGTCAAGACGATGGCCGAGCTGAAGGGAAAGCGCGTCGCCTCCGGCCCCGGTATCCAGAACGTGACGCTGGCCAAGACGATGCTCGAGAAGGCCGGCGCCGGCGTGATGAGCGTCACCGAGCTGCCGATCGGCCAGCACGTCGCGGCGCTCGCCGCCGGCCAGATCGACGCGGCCTACACGCTGGAGCCCACCGGCACCATCGGCCGGCTCAACGGCACCACGCGCGTGCTGGAGGCCGGCGTGGTCGCGCACTACATCCTCGGCGACCCGATGGCACCATGGCACGGTGGCTCGGCCAGCCTGACGAGCGAATTCATCAAGAAGTACCCGGCCGAAGCCAAGAAGTACATCGCTGCCTACGCCAAAGGCATCGAGCTCGTGCGCACCAAGCCCGACGAGGCGCGCCTGTTCATGAAGGGCTACACCGCGATCGAAGGGCCGCTGACGAACGAGGTGCCACTCGCCTCCTACATGCTCCACAACGAGTTCAAGGCCAGCGATGTGGCGTACTTCCAGAAGTTCTACGACCTGTTCTCCGACAAGGGCATCTTCGAGAAGAAGGTCATCGTCGAACCGCTGCTCTACAAGGGCTGAACCATGAGCCGCTCTTTCACCACCACCACCACCGCCTCCGTCGCGGCCGGCAAGCCGTGGAGCGGCTCGACCGACGCCGCGGCTCTGCCCGCGAAGTTCTCGTGGGGCAAGCTGCTGCCCTTCGTCGGCCCGATCGCGCTGTTCATCGTCTGGGACCTGGTCGTGCGCGCCGGACTGATCAAGGCGATCCTGCTGCCGACGCCGTGGGCCACGATCCAGGCGCTCGTGACCGGCCTGGCCGGCGGGCCACTGCTGCTGGACTTCGGCGTCACCGTGCTGCGCACGCTGGAGGCATTCCTGATCGCGGCCGTCGTCGGCGTGCCGCTGGGCGTGCTGCTGGGCAGCAACGAGAAGGCTTATCGCAGCGTCGAGTTCCTGATCGACTTCTTCCGCTCGACGCCGAGCTCGGCGCTGATCCCGTTGTTCTTGCTGATCTTCGGCGTCTCCGACGTCAACAAGGTCGCGATCGCGGCCTTCGGTGCGCTGCTGATCGTGCTGTTCAACAGCGCCTACGGCGTCATCAACGCGCGCAAGCAGCGCGTGATGGCGGCCAAGGTGATGGGCGCGTCGCGCTGGCAGATCTTCAAGGACGTGCTGATCTGGGAGAGCCTGCAGCCGACCTTCGTCGGCCTGCGCTCGGCGGTCTCGATGGCGCTCGTGATCGTGATCGTCGCCGAGATGTTCATCGGCTCCGACACCGGCCTCGGCCACCGCATCATCGACGCGCAGCAGGTGCTGAACGTCAAGAGCATGTATGCGGCGATCCTGGCGGCGGGGGCGCTGGGCTACGCACTGAACATCCTGTTCCTGATCGCGGAGCGGAAGATCGTGCATTGGAGTGGGCGGTGAGTCTGCGCGTCTCCGAGCGCGATCAGGCCGGCGCGGTGCGCTGCTCCGCTCATGTCCTCCGGCCTGCGGCCTCCCCCTTTTCTTCGCTCCGCAGCACACCCCGCCAACCTGATCCGGCACAACCGAAGCGGTCCGATCCTCGCGACGGTTGCTTCGCCGCGGATGCGGGTTGGCCGACGGAGCGAAGTAAAGGCGGAGGCTCGGGCGAAGCCCGAGACGGGGGACATGAGCGCAGTCGGCTACCCCGTGTCCGTGGCGCGCTCAAGCGTCACACGTCGAAAGACACAACGCCGAGGAACCATTGACATGTCCACCGTCCTCAACGCCCCCGTCGTCGCCGACGTGCCGGTCCGCCCGTTCGAGCCCGGCCCGGCCGGCACGCACATCACGATCCGCGGGCTGACGAAGTATT
>JBDUAG010000319.1:0-5032 GCA_040004785.1 Burkholderiales bacterium
CCCACGCGGTCGGGCAGAACAACGTGCTGATCATCGACGAGGCGCAGATGCTCTCGTCCGAGGTGCTGGAGCAGTTGCGCCTGCTGACGAACCTGGAGACGAACGAACGCAAGCTGCTGCAGATCATCCTGATCGGCCAGCCCGAGTTGCGCCAGATGCTGGAGCGGCCCGAGCTCGAGCAACTCGCGCAGCGCGTGATCGCGCGCTACCACCTCGGCGCGCTCACCAGCACCGAGACCGAGGCCTACATCCGGCACCGCCTCAGCGTGGCCGGCATGACGACGGCGATGCCCTTCGATGCGAAGGCGCTGCATCGCATCCACGAGCTCTCGCGCGGCGTGCCGCGGCGCATCAACCTGCTGTGCGATCGCGCGCTGCTGGGGGCGTATTCGAGCGGCCGCGGTCAGGCCGATCGCGAGATCGTCGACAAGGCCGCGGGCGAGGTCTTCGGGCGGCGCGTGCGCAGCGTCCCCCCCAAGCAGCGGTTCGGTCGCACCACGTGGATCGGCCTGAGTGCGTTCGCCGCACTGGCCCTGATCGGCGTGGTCGGCGTGATCGCGGCGATGGTGCAGACCACGCAGCGCACGCTCGCGGCAGCGCCGGCGAAGCCTGCGACGGTGGCGTCCGCGGGCGCGGCCGGCGCCGCACGACTTTCGGCCACGGCAAGCGCCGCGAGCGCGGCCGGCGCCTCGGCATCTGCGCCGATTGCGACCTTTCTGACGGCGGCCGAGCTGCCGGCGCGCTTCAAGACCCTGACCCGCAACGAGAAGGATGCGTGGCGCGAGCTCGCGCCCGACGGGAAGCTCACGCTCGACGAAGGCGACCCCTGCGCAGCCGCGGCGCGCAAACAGGTGCAGTGCTTTCGCAGCCCGGGCAGCAACCTGGCGCTGATCCGCCAGCTCGATCGGCCCGGCATCCTGATGCTGCGCGACGACGGCGACCGCCCGGTGTACGCGCTGCTCACCGGCCTGACGGTCGACAGCGCCACGCTGCGCATGGCCGGCGTCTCGCAGACGATCTCGCTGGTCTCGCTGGCCACGCTGTGGCATGGCGACTTCGCGACCTTCTGGCGTGCGCCCAAGGGCTACGCGGGCAAGTTCGTGGAGGCCGGCCCCAGCCCGATCGCCGGCTGGCTGGGGACGCAGCTCGCGCAGCTGCGCGGCGAGCCCGCACCGAACGCAAGCAACGACGCGAACTGGAAGGCCAGGCTGTCGGCCTTCCAGCTCGCGCAGGGACTCATACCCGACGGCGTGGCCGGCCCGACCACGTTCATGCAGCTCAACCGCGCCAGCGGTGTCGATGAGCCGCACCTCAACAGCCGCTGAAACGAGAGGCCTCGATGTCCTACATTCTCGACGCGCTCCGCAAGGCGGAAGCCGAACGCGAGCGCGGCCATGTGCCGAGCATCCACGCCCAGCCGGCGTTCGCTGGCGCGCAGCCGAGCGGCGCCCCCGCGGGTTCGCGCCTGTGGATGGTGCTGCTGGGAGTCGGGGTGCTGATCGCGCTGATCGTTGCACTCGCGCTCTACCTGTTGCTCGGCCGCGGCCCGGCGAGCGAAGGCACGGCGCCGATCGCGGCCCGGACCGCACCTGCGACTGCGCCCGTGGTGGCGGCTCCGGTCGCCGCGACACCCGCACCGGTCACCGTCACAGCCGCGCCGGCGGTGGCGGCGACCTCCCGGCCCGCGCAGGCAGCCACACCGCCCGCGCCGCGCCCGCGTCCCGTGCCGCCGGCAACGGCCGTGGCAAAGGCCGCGACCGCTGCGGCACCAGCGCCAGCGGCGTCCAAGCCGGACGAGCGCATCTACGCCGCGAATGAACTGCCGGACGACATCCGTCGCCAGCTGCCCGCGCTGGCCGTCGGTGGCTCAATGTATTCGCCCACGCCGAAAGATCGGCTCGTGATCATCAACGGCCAGGTGCTGCACGAAGGCGACCGCGTCTCGCCCGACATCGTGGTCGAGCGCATTCGGCTGAAGGCCGCGGTGCTGGCGTTCAAGGGCTATCGGTACCTGCTGGCGTTCTGAGGCTGGCCGCGCTGAAGGGCCTATCACCGCTCCTCGAATGCGTACTCGTGCTGCGCGTCTCGCAGCACGAGTTGGCGCTTGCCCTTGCCGGAAGCCACGACAAATTCGAATCCCTCCAGCGAAGGATCGATCGTCACGAACGAGGTCGTGCCGTCGTCGTTGCGGCGCGAGGCCACGGCGCTCTTCCATTCGCCGAAGTCGAACGTCAACGTGCCGTCGGGCTTCCGTGCAACGTCCAGCGTGCCGAGCGCGGGGCTGACGTAGCGTGGGGCCAGCGCGCCGGCCTCGGTCGCGTCGGCCGGAATCACCAGGCGCTTGCGTTCGGTCTTGCGCGCGGCCTCCGCGCTCGCCGCGCTCGCGTTCACCATCGCGTCGGATTCGTTCTTGGCGTCGAACAGCAGCTCGATCAGCTTGCGCATGAACGGCCCGCGCAGAGAGATGCCGGCATCTGAGTTGGTCAGGATGACGGCGCCGACACCGTACTCGGGCAGCCACATCATGTTGCTGTGGTAGCCAACGAGGTCGCCGCCGTGCGAGACCACGGTCACGCCCCAGTGCGTGTCGACGATCAGGCCCATGCCGTACGAGACATCTTCTCCGACCGAGATCTGCGGCGCGCGGCGCGCGAGCAGGTTTTCCTTCGAGACCAGCGTCTTGCCATCCGGCAGCCTGCCTTCGGCCAGCTCCATCTGCACGTAGCGGCTCAGGTCGCGCGCGCTCGTCCAAACGCCACCGGCGGGGCGCACGGGTACGAACGAGTAGTTGAGATCCATCGCCGAGGGCATGGTCTTGCCGTCTGCATCCTGCCCGTGCGGGCTCGCATGGTTGGCGGCCAGCGCGCGATTGAAGTCGAAGGTCGTGTTCGTCATCGCGAGCGGGCGGAAGACCTTGTCGCGCATCGCGTTGTCGTAGGCGCGCCCGAGCTCGGTGTTCGGCTCGACCAGCGATGCGCCGATGTACCCCGCCGCCGAGGCCATCAGGTTGCTGTACTGGAAGACTTCGCCGAACCGGCTCGTCGGCTGCATCGTGCCGAGCAGCGTCATTGACGAGGCTGGCGTGCCGTCCTTGAACTCGAACAGCGCCTCCATGTCCTGCCGCGGCACGCCGGTACAGGCGCAGATCAGGTGCCTGATGAGCACCTGCCTCGTCGTCTCGGCGCTGCCGAGCTTGAACGCGGGGTACGCCTCGGTCGCGGGTTCGTCCCACCGCAGCTTCTTCGCATCGACGAGCTCGGCCAGCAGCAGCGTCGTCAGCGCCTTGGTGTTCGATGCGGCGATGAACAGCGTGTCGGCATCGACGGCTGCAGGCCGCCCGAGTTCACGCACGCCGCTGCCGCCTTCGAAGGCGACACGGCCGCCATCGATCAGGCTCCACCCGACACCGGGGACACCGAGCTGCGCCATGCCGTGCTCCACGAACGATCGCATCGCGGCGACGCGCGTCGCGTCGAGCGCGTTCGCCTTCTTGCCGGCGAAGTTCTCGCGTTGATAGCCCGGCGGGCGCAGGCTGCCCAACACGAGGCCGATCTGCGAGCCCCGCTTTTCGGCGGTCGCATCGCTCGCTTCGACAATGGTCACCGTCCAGCGCGAGCCGGCGCGCCATGCCGCGAGATACACCTCCATCCGTTCGTTGGGCGAGGTCTCGTAGGTCGTGATGCGGCGCTCCTCCCAGCCGTTGCGCGGTGCTTGCGGCGTCGCGACACGCACCGGCCGCACCGGCCCCGGCCGGTATGCGCGCCATGCGGCAGCGATCGCGGCATCGACATCGCCTTCGCCGGCATCCACGACCGCGATGTGCCCATCGCCCTCGGGCGCATCGAGCAACGTCACCTTCTCCGCGCGCCGCAGGCTCCACACGCCCGATGCGGTGAACGTGGCGCCGGCGGCGGTCACCATGGGCACTTCGTTCTTCGCCGACGGTGTTGCCGCGCTCGCGGCGCTGGCGGCCGCGGCGGGCGCTTGAGCCATCGCCGGCGGTACGCCCAGGAGCGCGACGCCCATCGCGACACAGGCAAAACGAATGGCAGCAAGGTGCACGGATCGACTCCTTCGGCGTGAGGTGTCCGCAAGACATCGGGACGGGTTCCGTCGACGACGGTACCTCATCTCGCACCCGCACGGTCCAGCGCCCGATCTCAGATCGACATCAGCGCCCGCACGCCATCGGCTTCCATGTCGGCGCCGCGGCCGCGCTTGATGATCTCGCCGCGCTCCATCACGATGTACTGATCGGCGAGCTCGGCGGCGAAATCGTAGAACTGCTCGACCAGCACGATCGCCATCGTGCCGCGATCGGCGAGCATGCGGATGACGCGGCCGATGTCCTTGATGATGCTGGGCTGGATGCCTTCGGTCGGCTCGTCGAGGATCAGCAGTTTCGGCCCCGCGGCGAGCGCGCGCGCGATCGCGAGCTGCTGCTGCTGCCCGCCGGAGAGGTCGCCGCCGCGGCGGTTGATCATCTGCTTGAGCACCGGGAACAGCTCGAACAACTCGGCAGGAATGGGCGTGCTGCCGCTCTTGTAGGCCAGGCCCATGCGCAGGTTCTCCTGCACCGTGAGGCGGCCGAAGATTTCGCGGCCCTGCGGAACGTAGCCGACGCCCTTGCGCACGCGCTCGTAGGGCGTGTCCTTCGTGATCGGTGCGCCGTCGAGCACGATCGTGCCGGTCTTCACCGGTACCACGCCCATCATGCTTTTCAGCAGCGTCGTCTTGCCGACGCCATTGCGCCCGAGGATCACGGTGACCTCGCCGAGCTTGGCCTCCATGCTGAGGTTGCGCAGGATGTGCGATCCGCCGTAGTACTGGTTGACGCCGTCGACCTTGAGCATGTCAGTGGTTCCCGTGCGCTGCATGCGACTCTCGGTGTTGGCAACGCTCAATGGGTAGGTGAGCGACAGTCCGCTGACGGCCCATTGTTGCCGTAGAACGGCTGCTGTGCGTACGAAGGTCGGTGCGAGCAAAGGCGCGTGCGGGCAGGCCGCGGCGCTTCGCTGAGGCGGTCTCCGCT
>JBDUAG010000014.1:0-17028 GCA_040004785.1 Burkholderiales bacterium
CGCCAGGGCGGCATGTACGCCGCGCGACTGTGGTGGATGCTGCGCTGGATGGGCCACGCCGAGGTCGCGGTACTCGATGGCGGCGTGGCCGCCTGGACGGCCGCCGGCGGCGCACTGACGACCGACCCGACGCCGGCGGCGCCGGCCACCGCGCCCTACCCCAATCGGCACTCGCTGGCGCGCACAATCGACGCCACCGAGCTCTCCGCACAGCTCGGTCGCGTGCCGGTGATCGACGCGCGCGCGGGCGAGCGCTTCCGCGGCGAAATCGAGCCGCTCGACCAGGCTGCCGGCCACATCCCCGGCGCGCTGAACCGCTTCTTCAAGGACAACCTCGACCCGGCCACCGGCCGCTTCAAGCCGGCCGCACAGCTGCGCGCCGAATTCGATGCACTGCTGAGCGCGGGCAGCGCGTCCGGCGTGGTGCACCAGTGCGGCTCCGGCGTCACCGCCTGTCACAACCTGCTCGCGATGGAGCGCGCCGGGCTGGCCGGTTCACTGCTTTACCCGGGCTCGTGGAGCGAGTGGTCGGCGGACCCTTCCCGGCCGGTCGCGCAAGGCGCATGATTCAAGCCCCGGTTTGAATGGAGCGGATCATGTTCAAACACATCCTTGTCCCGACCGACGGCTCCGACATCACCGCCAAAGCGGTCAGCACGGCGCTCGCGCTTGCCAAGGCACTGGGCGCGCAACTCCACACGATCAGCGCCAAGGAGCCGTTCCCCTACAGCGCGATCTCCGAGATGCAGCCGACGCCGCCGCAGGAGTTCTTCGACGCGCAGGAGCGCATCGCCAGTCAGCGCGTCGCCGCCGTGGTGGCGCTGTGCGATGCCGCGGGCGTGACCTGCCACGCACACACCGTCGAGGCGCTGCACCCGTGGGAGGCGATCATCGAGCACGCCCGCCGCATGGAGTGCGACCTGATCGTGATGGCCTCGCACGGCCGGCGCGGCGTCTCGGCGCTGCTGCTGGGCAGCGAGACGCAGAAGGTGCTGACACACACGAAGGTCCCGGTGCTGGTGGTGCGTTAGGCCCTGGTCGTCAGGCGACGCCGTTCGCCTCGAGCCACGCCACGCAACGCTTCCAGCCATCCTCGGCCGACGCTTGGTGGTAGCTCGGGCGGTAGTCGGCGTGGAAGGCGTGCTCCGCGCCGGGGTAGACGACGAACTGCGACTGATTCGCTGCCGGGTTCGACGACGTCGCGAGCGCAGCCTTCATCGTCTCGACGGCGCTGAGCGGGATGCCGCTGTCCTTCTCGCCATAAAGCCCGAGCACCGGTGCCTTCAACTGCCCGACCACGCTGATCGGGCTCGATGGCTTCAACGCCGACGGCTCGCCCAACAGCTGGCCATACCAGGCCACACCGGCCTTCACCGCGGCGTTGTGCGCGGTATAGAGCCAGGTGATGCGCCCGCCCCAGCAGAAGCCGGTGACGCCCAGGCGCGCGGCGTCACCGCCGTTCGCGTTGGCCCATGCGACGCAGGCGTCGAGGTCGCTCATCACCTGCGCGTCGGGCACCTGGCTCACGACCTCCGCAATCAGCTTGCCGATCTCGCCATACGACTGCGCGTCGCCCTGGCGCACGAACAACTCGGGCGCGATCGCGAGATAGCCGAGCCTCGCGAAGCGCCGCGCGATGTCGGCGATGTGTTCGTGCACACCGAAGATCTCGGAGATCACGAGCACCACAGGCAGCTTGGTCGAAGCCGTCTTGCCCGCGGGCATCGCGCGGTAGGCCGGCAGCTTGAAATCGCCCGCCATGATCGTGACTTCGCCGACGGTGAGGCCGGTGCTGTCGGTCCGGATCGCTTGCGCCGTCACCGGCTGCACCGACGCAGCGAACCCGGTGCCTACCGCAGCGCGCACGAAGTCCCGGCGCGCAAGATCAGTGGTGTCCAAATAGCGCTCCAGATGTTGTTTCCAAGGTCGGCGCATTCTAGGGAGGCCTGACAATCGACGCATGGATGACCTCATCAATTCCACTGCCCCCCGATGGCCTGGCCAGCTCGCGGCCATCGACATGGGCTCGAACAGCTTCCGGCTCGAGATCGGGCAGCTGATCGAAGGCCGCTACCGCCGCGTCGACTACCTGAAGGAAACCGTGCGCCTCGGCGCCGGGCTCGACGGCCACGGGCTGCTCACCGAAGACGCGGCCGAACGCGGCCTCGCCTGCCTCGCCCGCTTCGCGCAGCGGCTCAAGGGCTTCGTGCCGGCGCAAGTGCGCGCGGTGGCCACGCAGACGCTGCGCGAGGCACGCAATCGCGATGAATTTCTGACGCGGGCGCAGGCCGGCCTCGGCTTCCCGATCGAGGTGATCTCGGGCCGCGAGGAAGCGCGGCTGATCTACGCTGGCGTGGCCCGGCTCCAGCCGTCGAGCGTGCCGCGCCTCGTGATCGACATCGGCGGGCGTTCGACCGAGATGATCCTGGGCCATGGCCGCAAGCCGGTGCGGGCCGAGTCGTTCCAGGTTGGCAGCGTGAGCCTGTCGCTGAAGTATTTCGGCGAAGGCCGCTTCACCGAGGAAGCCTTTCGCCAGGCCCAGATCGCCGCCGGCGCCGAACTCGAGGAAGCGCTGGAGCCCTTCGCCGCCGTGCATTGGCAGGAAGCGCTCGGCTCGTCGGGCACGGTCGGCGCGGTCTCGCAACTGCTGGCCGCCAGTGGCGTGAGCGATGGTCGGATCACGCCCGATGGCCTGCGCTGGCTGATGGAGCAGTGCCTGCGCGCCGGCCGCGTCGACAAGCTGTCGCTGCCCGGTCTGAAGGAAGATCGCCGGGCCGTGATCGCCGGCGGCCTCGCGATCCTGTACACGATGGCGGCGCACTTCGGCATCGCCGAGCTGCGGCCAGCGCGCGGCGCGCTGCGCCAAGGGGTGATCTTCGACCTCGACGAGCGCCGCGTCGCCACCGAGCTGCGCCAGGACGGCCACGACATCCGCGACGCCTCGGTGCGCGAACTGCAACGCCGCTTCATGGCCGACACGCAGCAGGCCGAGCGCGTCACCCACGTCGCCGAGCGGCTGTACGCCAGCGTGCAGCCGCGCACCAGCGCCGAGACGCGGCGCGAGCTGCTGTGGGCCTGCGCGCTGCACGAGATCGGCATGATGGTCTCGCACCACGACCACCACCGCCACAGCGCGTATGTGCTCGCGCATGCCGACGCCGCGGGCTTCTCGCAAAGCCAGCTGCGCCGCGTCGGCGAGCTGGTGCTTGGCCAGCGCGGCGGGCTGCGCAAGGTCGAAACGAGCCTGACCCGCGACGACTTCGCCTGGCAGCTGCTGTGTCTGCGCCTGGGTGTCATCAAGTGCCATGCACGCGGCGAGGTCGATGCCAACGCGATGCAGATCCGGCGCGAAGGCACGGTCGCCGAACTCGGCTTTGGCGCCGGCTGGCGCGACGCTCATCCGCGCACCCAGCATCTGCTCACCGAAGAGGTACTGGCGTGGGAGCGCAACGGGCCGTTGCGGCTCGAACTCAAACGCTGAGATCTACAAGCAATCGGGTGCCTGCACCGCCTGCAAGATGACCTGCGCCGTGTCTTCGCGGTTGCGGCCGCGGATCCACCAGATCGCGCCCTTCTTGATCGTCCATGGCTGCGGTACCTCGGTGAGCAAGTACGAGGCGACGAGCCCGAGCGTCGGCTGGTGACCGATCACCAGCACCGGCTCGGTGGCGTCAGGCCAGCGCGCGGACTTCAGCAGCGCCTCGCCGTTGCCATCCGGCGCGAGTTCGCTGGCGGTCTTGAACTTCTTGCCGAGCGCCTTGGCCGTCTGCTGGCAGCGCAACGCCGGGCTGACGAGGATGCGCGTCGAGTGCGCGAGCCGCTGATTCAACCATTCGGCCATGCGCTGCGCCTGACGCTCGCCCTTGGGCGTGAGCGCCCGTTTCAAGTCGTCCTCGACCTCGTGCGCCTCGAAGGCTTCGGCGTGGCGCCACAGGATCAGGTCCATCACGTCACTCCCAGGTAGCGTTGCATCAGCGCCTGCTGCGCGCTCGGGCCGGTGCGGGCCACGGGCGCATAGCTGCCGTCGGGGCCAAGCTGCCACGCATCCTGCGCGTCGTGCAGATACGGCACGAGGCATTCGTCGATGACGCGCTGGCGCAGCGCCACATCGCGCACCGGCCAAGCGATTTCGATGCGGCCGAACATGTTGCGGCCCATCCAGTCGGCACTCGACAGAAACAGCGCCGCGTCGTCGGTGCCTTCGCCCCAGCAGAAGTAGCTAACGCGCGAGTGCTCGAGAAGCCGCCCGACGACCGAGCGCACGCGGATGCCCTCGGCGCCCGGCCGCAGCATGCAGGCGCCGCGCACGATCAGGTCGATCTCGGCACCATCGCGCGCCGCCTTGATCAAGGCGTGGATCAGCGGCACATCGGTGAGTGCATTCATCTTGGCGACGATGCGCGCACGCTGCCCGGCGCGCGCCGCCACGGCCACCTTCTCGATGTGCGCCAGCATCTGCTTGTGCAGCGTGAACGGCGCCTGCAGCAGCCGGCGCAGCGGCTTCATGCGGCCCAGGCTTGCGAGCTGCTGGAAGACCGCGTCCACATCCGTGGTCAGCTCGCGCTCGGCGCTGAAGTAGCCGAGGTCGGTGTAGAGCCGCGCCGTCTTCGGGTTGTAGTTGCCGGTCGACAGGTGTGCATAGCGCCGCAGACGCCCCTGCTCGCGGCGCGTCACGAGCAACAGCTTGGCGTGCGTCTTCAGCCCGACGATGCCGTAGACGACCTGCACGCCCACCGCTTCGAGCCGCTCGGCCCAGTTGATGTTGGCCTCTTCGTCGAAGCGCGCCTTCAGCTCGACGACCACCATCACCTCCTTGCCGCGGCGCGCGCCTTCAATCAGCAGATCCATCAGTGGCGATTCGCTGCCGGTGCGGTAGATCGTCTGCTTGATCGCGAGCACGTCCGGATCGAACACCGCCTCGCGCAGGAACTGCACCACCGGCTCGAACGACTCGAATGGCTGGTGCAAGAGCACGTCACGCTCGCGCAGGCGATCGAACATCGAGGTCTGGCGCGGCAGCCGCGATTCGGGCCATGCGGACTCGAACGGCGGGAAACGCAACTCCGGTGCATCGGCTTGATCGATCAGCTGGTTCAAGCGCACCAGATTCACCGGCCCGTTGACCTTGTACAGCGCCGCCGCCGGCAGGCTGAACTGTTCGAGCAGGAAGTCCGACAGCTCGCCCGGGCAGGTGTTCACCACCTCCAGCCGCAGCGCCTGGCCGAAGTGCCGCGTCGTCAGGCCCGAGCGCAGTGCCTGGCGCAGGTTGGTGACGTCGTCCTCATCGACCTCGAGGTCGGAATCGCGCGTCACGCGGAACTGCGAGAACGCCTCGACCTCGCGCCCGAGGAACAGCTCCGCCAGATGCGCGCGGATCACGCTCGTCAGCAGCACGAAGACCTGACGCTTGTGGCCGTCGGCACCAACGCCCGCGAGCTTGTCAGGCAAGCGGATCACGCGCGGCAGCACGCGGGGCACTTTGACGATGGCGAACGGGTTGACGCGCCCGAACGCATCCTTGCCACCCAGCCGCGCGATGAAATTGAGAGACTTGTTCGCGACCTGCGGAAACGGGTGCGACGGGTCGAGCCCGACCGGCACCAGCAATGGCCGCACCTCGCGCTCGAAAAAGCTGCCGACCCAGCGGCGCTGCGCCTCGTCGCGCTGCTCGTGGTTCAGGATCTGGATGCCGTGCTGCGCGAGCTGCGGCATGACCTCGTCGTTGAACGCGGTGTACTGGTCGTCGATCAGCGTGTGTGCGTCGGCGGCCACCGACTCGAGATCGCGGCCCGACACGCCCGAACCCGAGCGGCGCGCGGCTTCGAGGTAGTCGGCAAACCGCACCTCGAAGAACTCGTCCATGTTCGACGACACGATGCACACGTAGCGCAAGCGCTCGAGCAAGGGCACGTCGGCACGGCGCGCCTGTGCCAGCACGCGGCGGTTGAACTCGAAGATGGCGCGCTCGCGGTTCAGCAGCGCCGGCATTTCGAGCCCGGCGGGCGTGCTGATGTCAGTCATTGAAGAAACCTTCGTGCTATGCACTGCGGTTTTTCGCCCTTGGGGCGGCCCGGCGTGCTCATGCGACGAGTTTATGAAGGTTTTGCGACAGTTTCGTGACAGTCTCGCCCCCGCGCATCTGCGCCGACCAGTCGATGATCTCCAGCCGGCCATCGGCGTGCTCGGCGAGTGCGGTCAGGCTTTCGACCCAGTCGCCATCATTCGCGTAGAGGATGCCGTCGATCGTGCGCAGCTCGGCATGGTGGATGTGGCCGCAGACGACGCCGTGCACGCCGCGGTGGCGCGCCTCGCGCGCCACCGCGGTCTCGAAATCGCCGACGTAGCTCACCGCCCGCTTGACCTTCAGCTTCAGGTACTTCGACAGCGACCAGTAGGGCAAGCCGGCGCGGGCGCGCAGCGAGTTCAGGTGCCGGTTCAGCCGCAGCGTGAACTCGTACAGCGAGTCGCCCACATGTGCGAGCCACTTGGCGCACTGGATCACGCCATCGAACAGGTCGCCGTGCATGACCCAGAGCTTGCGGCCATCGGCGGTCTCGTGGATCCAGTCTTCCGCCACGTCGATGCCGCCGAAGTTGTGGCCGACGTAGCGCCGCGCAAACTCGTCGTGGTTGCCCGGGATGAAGATCACGCGCGTGCCCTTGCGCGCCTTGCGCAGCAGCTTCTGAATCACGTCGTTGTGGGCCTGCGGCCAGTACCACTGGCGGCGCAACTGCCAGCCGTCGATGATGTCGCCGACCAGGAACAGCGTCTCGCATTGAGTGCGCTTCAGGAAGTCGAGCAGCGCTGCGGCTTGGCAGCCTGGTGTACCCAGGTGCAGGTCGGAGATCCACAGCGTGCGGTAGCGCTGCGGATGCACGCCATCATCGTCGTCGCCGGGCGATTGCGCTTCGGTCCATGCGCGCAAGAAGGAGGCTTCACGTTGCATGGACCCCGATGCTGCCCGCAGCGTGTGACGGGCGTGTGTCGTGGGGCCGGCGCAACGAACGCACGTGCTGCTACAACGTGCCCCGGTTCTTCATCCCGACAAGCCCGGCCCGCGTGTCGATCCTGGGCGGGTTGGCGAGTGGATCGGCGTTGCCGAGGTCGACCGGCCCGGCCACTGCGGCCATGCCAGGGCGCACCCAGCGCGCGAGCGTCGCGAACAGCTCGCCGAACTTGATAGGTTTGGCGATGTGGTCGTTCATGCCTGCGGCGAGCACCTTGTCGCGGTCGCCGACCATCGCGTTGGCCGTCATCGCGATCACCGGCAGGTCGTGCAGCTCGGGCCGCTGGCGCAACGCACGGGTCGCAGCGTAGCCGTCCATGACCGGCATCTGGCAATCCATCAGCACGCCGTCGAAGCGCTGCATGGCGAGCATGTCGAGTGCCTCCTGTCCATTGCAGGCGATGCTGACCACGACACCGGCGCGGCTCAGCACGTCCAGCGCCAGCTCCTGGTTGATCGGGTTGTCTTCCACGAGCAGCACGCGCGCGCCGTTCAGGACGGCTCGGTCGCTGTGCAGGGCCTCCTCGCGCCGCGCGGTCCGCGTGGGGTGGCGTGTCACCAGACCGAGCGCCGCGCCGCAGGCGTCGAACAGCGTCGACGGGGTGATCGGCTTGGACAGCAGCGCGCCGACGGCAACCCGCCGCTCGTCCAAGCGCTGCTGCACCTCGCCACGGCTGAACGCCGTCAGCATCAGCACCGGCGGCGTGGGGTGGCGATGCGCCTCGCGCTGCGACAACACACGCGCGCATTCGATGCCGTCCATGCCGGGCATCTTCCAGTCGAGCAACAACAGGTCGTAGGGTCGGTCGTTGGCGTCCGCGTACTCGACCTTGCGCAGCGCGTCCAACCCGTCGACGGCGGTGTCGACCTTGAGCCCGAGCGCACTGGCCATCTCGGCGAGCACCTCGCGGGCGCAGGCGTTGTCGTCGACGATCAGCGCCCGGGTGCCGCGCAAACTCCCCTGCGCCAGCGCATGTGGCACCAGCGCATCCTCGGCGCGCAATTTGAAGCGCGCGCTGAAGCGAAAGCGGCTGCCGTGGCCCGGCACGCTGTCGACGTCGAGCTCGCCGCCCATCAGGCGCACCAGGCGCCGGCTGATCGCCAGCCCCAGGCCGGTGCCGCCGTAGCGCCGGCTGGTCGACGCATCGGCCTGCGAGAACGGCTGGAACAGTCGCTGCTGCTGTTCGGGCTCCATGCCGACACCGGTGTCGCGCACCTCGAAACGCAGCTGCACCGACGCCGCGTCGCGCGCGATGACTTCGATGGCCACCAGGACATCGCCGCGCTCGGTGAACTTGACCGCGTTGTTGCCCAGGTTGATCAGCACCTGGCCCAGGCGCGACGGATCGCCCACCAGCGCGGTGGGCAGCTCCGGCGGCTGGACGAACAGCAGCTCCAGCCCCTTCTCATCGGCCTTCAGGCCGACCAGGCTGCCCAGGTTGTCCATCACGTCGGTCAGGTTGAACGGGATGGACTCCATGTCGAGCTTGCCCGCTTCGATCTTGGAGAAGTCGAGGATGTCGTTGATGATGCCCAGCAGCGATTCGGCCGAGGCGTGCACCTTCTGGATGTAGTTGTGCTGCTGCGGATTGAGGCCGCTTTGAAGCGCGAGGTAGGACATGCCGAGGATCGCGTTCATCGGCGTGCGGATCTCGTGGCTCATGTTGGCCAGGAACTCGCCCTTGGCCGTGCTCGCCGCCTCGGCCTCGAGTCGCGCCCTCCGATCGACCTCGGCCTGCTTGCGCTCGCTGAGATCGACGATGAAGGCCACGCCCTGATCCTTCGAATCGCTCAGCAGCGCGCCGCCAATGAGCACCGGCACCAGGCTCCCATCCTTGCGGATGTAGTGCTTCTCGTAGGACTGGCAGCGGCCGGTGCTCAGCAGCTGTTCGATCGCGTTGCGGTCGGCGTCGGCCTCCTCGGGCGGCGTGAGCTCGGCCCAGTTGACACGCCCCTCGCGCAAATCGTCGCGGTCATAGCCGAGGATCTCCAGGAACGCGTCGTTCGTCTCCGTGACCGCGCCCGACACGTCCCAGAAGAACACGCCGATCATGCTGGACTCGACCAGCCTGCGCAGGCGCGCCTCGCTGGAGCGAAGCGCTTCCTGTGCCTCGCGCTGTTCCCGGGTGCGCTGCTCGATGCGCTCGCCCATCGCGTTGACACCGCGCTGGAGCGCCCCGACCGCGTCAGCAGACGCGGCGTGCGCGACGCGGGCTGACAGGTCGCCCTGTTCGATCCGCCGCACGCAGTCCAGCGTCAGGTCGATGCGGCGCATCAACCAGCGCCCGAACAGGCTGACGGCGATCCCGCTCAGGCACAAGGCGACGAAAGTGATGCCGCCGATGGCACGCATGAAGCCGAACATGGCCGCGTAGACCTCTGCACGCGACACCGCCACGCCCACCAGCCAGTCGATCGGCTCCAGTGTGTGGAACACGGCCATGCGCTGCTCGCCTTTGTATTCGTACTGCAGCGAACCCGTCTGGCGGCGCAGCATCTCGTCGACGAATGCGGAATTCGCGCGCTGGCCCAGCGTTCCATCGGGGTGGTAGACGATCCGGTTGTCGTTCCTCTCGATGATGAACAAGGTGGCCGACGCGAAACCTTCCTTGCCGCGCAGGCGCTGCAGCTGCGCCTCGGCTTCCTTGCTGGCCGCGACCACGCCGGAGCGCCCGAGCTGCTGACGGATGGACTGCGTGGCGCCCTGCAACTCCAGCTGCATCAGCCGTTCCCGCGACTGCCGCAGGTCCGCCTGGAGAAAGAACACCGCGGCCCCGAGGACCGCGGCAGTCATCACCAGAATGGTGGCCAGCGAGAGCAGGTTGAGTCGCGTGGAAATCTTCAAACTCGCTCCTGAGTTCGAGCTCAGAACTTGAACTGGTCCACGTTGTCCTTCGTGAACACCATGACGGGCAGCGCCACCTGCATGCTGACCGCGTCCTTGCGCGGCGTGAAGTTGCCGAGCCTGCCGGCCTTGAACGCCTGCCCCGGCGTCAAGCCCCCGATCAACAGCTGGCGCGCGCTGTAGACAGTCAGGTAGCCATGATCCGGCGCATTCCAGAGCAGCACCGTCTTGACCGTCCCGTCCTTCAGGAACTCGCGCATCAGGTTCGGCGTCGAGTTGCCGACCACGGCCACCTTGCCGGCCTGGCCGGCATCGCGGACCGCGCGCGCGACGCCCGGCAGGTTGGGCGCCCCGAGTGCGACGATGCCCCTCACGTTGGGAAACGACTTCAGGTAGTCCTGGGCGATCCGGTGGGCCTCTTCGGTGCTCTCGCCCGCGGGACGGATGTCGACGATGCGCAAGCCCGGGTACCTGGCGTAGATCGTCCGCTTCATCGCGTCGATCCAGCTCGTCTGATTCGGTGCCGTGAAGCTCGTCGTGACGATGGCGATGTCGCCCTTCGGACCGATCTCGCGGCTCATCGCTTCGACGAGTTGGGTGCCGAAGTCCTCGAAGTCCACCAGGTTCACGAAGAACTCGCGCTGCCTGCTGTCACCGTCCCAGCTCATCACGTGAATGCCCGCCCGCTGCGCCTTGAGCAAGACGGGCGCAATGGCGATCGGATCGTTGGCCGCCACGGCGATCAAGTCCGGTTTGGTGGGAATGAGACGCTCGATCATCTCGATCTGCTTCTCGACCTGGTCCTGCGTCGGGCCGGTCCAGGTCACGGCGACGTCGGGCAGCTCCCTGGCGGCGGCATCGATGCCGGTCTTGACCACGTCATAGTAGGTGATCCCCACCAGCTTGGGCATGATCACGATGCGGTACTTGGGCTGGGCCAGGGCCGGCGGCATGGTCGCTGCAAACAGCAGGATCGCACCCAAGGCGAACGCACCGAGCAACTTGACCATGGCTGACCTCCCTCGACGGCGACGCCGCACGAGAAGAACCAATGATCTGCCAATGCGCACGCTTGTCAACGCGGAATGCGCTACCCGCATTGCAGGGGTGGAGTCGGTCGCCAGCAGCGTCGCCGCCCCGGCCTATCGAACGAACTCCTGATTTACCCCGATCACGTAGACCCGCTCACCCCGCGGCCCGAACCGCGCCGCGCTCAGGTCGACGCTCAGCGTCTCGCTGACGTTGAAGCGGCCACCGACGCGCGAGGTCCAGTCGCCGACGAACTTCACACGCTCGGCGATGACGGTGAACTTGGCGTTCGCCGCCCATTCGCCCGACAGCCCCTGGCGGCGCCAGCGCGCGCCCACCGTGTCGCGGTCCGCGCCGATGTTGGCGTGCAGCCAGACCTTCTCGGCGACCCACCAGGTGACCGGCGCGTAGAGCGTCTGCGTCGGCCGGCCGTGGTTAGTCAGGTCGTAGAACGCGCTCCATGCAAGGCCGGCGCTGAGCCGGTCCACGAGCGGATCGACGACCCACTTCAGCTGCGGGCCGAGCAGCGTGCGGCCGTTGCCCGCGACGGACCAGCGATCGACGTTGACGCCAACCTCGACCGGTCCGACCCGGCAGCCCGGGCCGATGTGCGCGACCGTGGCGCCCGCGGCCGGTGCCCGCACCACCCAGGCTTCGTACTGGCAGTGGCCGGGCTCGAGCACGGTCGCGTCGTCGACATCGAAGTGGCCGCCGGCCGCGTGGGTCGCCACCGAAAACAGGGGCAGGCTGGCGATGGCGAGTGCAATGGCAAGTGAGCGGCGCATCCTTGGATTGTCCCGGTGGCCCATGACACGTCAATGACGGCAACCCCTTTGTCACGCCGGCGTCACATGCGCATCGCACAGTCCGCGGTTTGACCGCCGCGCGCATGCCTCACCTCCCGACACCCGCTTACGGCGCCGACGCCGCCGGGCTCATCTGTGGCTACCGGATCGCGCCGGATGCGGGTACCCAGGCCATCGATTCCGACGCCGCGGCGGCCCGGCTTGCAGCACCGCCCGAAACCGACGGCAGCTTCCTGTGGCTGCACTTCAACCTCGCGCACACCGGCGCGCGGCCGTGGCTGGCCGCGCACGCCGGCCTGTCGGACGAGTTCTTCGCGGTGGTGGACGACGGCCTGCACTCGACACGCATCGAGCGCACCGAGCAGTCGCTGATCGCGGTCATCAACGACGTTCATTTCGACTTCTCGTTCGAGCCCTCGGACATCTCGACACTGTGGATCAATGTCACGCAACAGCTCGTCGTCACCGCGCGGCGCCAGCCGCTGCGTTCGGTGGACCGCCTGCGCGCCGCGGTGAAAGATGGCGCGCCGCTGCGCTCCGCCGCCGAGCTGCTCGAACACCTGCTGCGCGCACAGGCCGACGTGCTGGTCGATATCGTGCGCGACGCGACCGCGCGCATCGACGAGATCGAGGACCAGCTGCTTGCCAACCGGCTCCAGCCCAAGCGCGCACGCCTGGGTGCGCTGCGGCGCCTGCTGGTGCGGTTGCAGCGCCTGCTCGCGCCCGAACCCGCCGCGCTGTTCCGGCTGCTGCAGCACCCGCCGGGCTGGATGAGCGATGTCGATGTGCAGGAGCTGCGCCAGGCGAGCGAGGAGTTCTCGGTCGTGCTGCACGACATGGCCGCGCTGCAGGAGCGCATCAAGCTGCTGCAGGAAGAGATCGCCGCGCAGGTGAACGAGGACAACAACCGCAGCCTGTTCGTGCTGACGATCGTGACGGTGCTGGCGCTGCCGATCAACATCATCGCCGGCCTGCTCGGCATGAACGTCGGCGGCGTGCCGTTGGCGCAGCACGCGCACGGGTTCTGGATCGTGGTCGGCATCGTCGCGACGTTCACGCTGGCGGCGGGCTGGGTCGCATTCCGCAAGCGCAGAGACGCCTGAGTCGCTCCCCGGCGGCGATAAACTGGCCGCCCCACGCCACGGGAGCGGCCCATGCTCAAGACCCTCGCCATCGTCATTGCCCTCGCGATCCTCGGTATCCTCACGTTCGCATTGACGCGGCCCGACAGCTTCAGCGTGCAGCGCGCAACGACGATCCACGCGCCGGCCGACAAGGTCTTCGCGCTGATCAACGACTTCCATCGCTGGAGCGAATGGTCGCCCTGGGAAAAGCTCGACCCCGAGATGAAGCGCACCTTCAGCGGCGCCCCGGCGGGCGTCGGCACCGTCTACGATTGGACCGGCAACAGCAAGGTCGGCGCCGGCCGCATGGAGATCCTGAAGACCGCGCCTGCAGCCAAGCTCGACATCAAACTCGATTTCATCAAGCCCTTCGAGGGCCACAACATCGCCGAGTTCACGCTCACGCCCAAGGGCGACAACACGGAGGTGCTGTGGGTCATGCATGGCCCGGCGCCGTTCGTCACCAAGCTGATGGGCGTGTTCGTCAGCATGGACTCGATGATCGGCAAGGATTTCGAGGCCGGCCTGGCGAACATGAAGGCCGCCGCCGAAAAATAGCGGCCGGCGACGGCGGATGCCGGTGCCACGCGGCTTTGACAGTGGCGCGATAGCAGACTAACGTTGGTGGGCGACGCGCCGCGGTCTGATCGCCTGTTCAGTGAGGTCACGATGTCCATCCCTTCCCGCCTGTCCAACTACCTGGCCGAACACGGCGCGCGTTACGGCGTCTACGCGCATCGCCACAGCCGCAACGGCGCCGAGAGCGCACGCGTCGCGAACGTCAAGCCGCACCTGCTCGCCAAGTCGGTGATCCTCGAAGACGACCAGGGCCCGGTGCTCGCACTGGTGCCGGCCGACAAGTCGGTGCGCCTGAACGAGGTCTCACACCTGCTCGGGCGGCACCGGCTGCACCTGTCCGATGAAGCGCGCATCGGCGTGCTGTTCTCCGACTGCGAACCCGGCGCGGTGCCGCCGGTCGGCATGCCCTGGGGCGTGCCGACCGTGGTCGACGCCGAGCTCGACGCGAACGAGATCGTCTACCTCGAATGCGGCGACCACGAATGCCTGGTGCGGGTCTCGAACGCGCAATTCCGCGAGCTGACGCGCGAAGCGAAGCACGGCCACTTCTGCCGCGACCGCGCGGCATAGTTGGAGCCCCGGCCGGACTTCAGAGATGTCGCTGGTGCGTTCGACTCACGCATCGATGTGCAGCGACACACCGGTGGCCGTGTAGGTCGGCGTGACCTTGAAACCCTGCACCACGACCGTCGTGAACGTTCCGCGCAGCGATCCCGCGCTGATCACGTTGAGCGTGTCGCCGACGGCGGGGGCGTAGCCCGGCTTGAACTGCACGTTCAGCGTGCCACCCATGAGCGTCGTCGCACCGCTCACGCTGAGACGCCCCGCGCCGCCGCCCCCGACGTCAAGCTCCAGCGTCGTGCCGGCCAGCTGCGTGAAAGCGCCCGAGATCGCCAGCGAGCTCGCGGCCTGGCACACCAGCGTGCCGCCACCGAGATAGACATCGCCCTTGCCCATCGCGCTCGCCGAGGCCGCCTGCAGAACACCGGCAACGATCTCCGTGCCGCCGGTGAAGCTGTTGTTGCCTGTCAGCATGAGCGTGCCGCTGCCCTGCTTGGTCAGCTTGCCGGCGCCGGCGATGTCGTTCTGCCAGCTGTCTGCCGCAGAGAAGCCGCCGAGGTTCGCCTCCATGGTGACGACCACATCGCCATTGAACGCGCCATAGCCGTCCGCAGCGGCGAACAGATTCAGCCGCCCCCAACCTTCGGCATCGTCCATCGCGGGGTAGCCCGAGGGCAGCGCCGTGGTCTTGAGCACGACGCGGCGCTGTGCCGCATCGAGGTAGGGCAAGCGCGTTTCCAGCAGCACCTCGGCGCCCTTGGGCACGACGGCGGGCTTGGTCGTGTCGCCGATCGGGTTGAAGCCGTAGGTCAGGCGTCGCAGGTAGTTCGCCTTGTTGGCATCGTGGTCTGCAAAGCGGTCGTCGCTGCTGCCTTGTGAATGCGCGAAATCGTTGAACGCCGCCGGGCTGCTGGCGCCCGCAGCGGCCATCAACGCGGTGTGCGCCTGCGCGTAGGCGGCGGCCTTGCCCGCAGCATTCGCACCGGTGGCGATGCTGGCGGTGGCCGCGGCCTGCGCCTGGATGCGGCCGCCAATCACGTCCAGCGGCGAGTGCATGCCCGCAAAGATGCGGTTCTCGCCCAGCTCCAGCCCGCGGCCGAGGATCTCCTGAAAGCGCTCCGGCAGCACATAAGCCATCGCGACGGCATCGCGCGTCCCCTCGGCGGCGTGGCCGCTGATGAAACCGCCGTCGGTGGCGGGTGTGCTGCTCTTCGCCGGCACCAGCGCCGGCACGACGTTCACGTTGCTGCTCCAGCGCCAGGGCCGGGCGTATTTGTAGAAGCGCTTCGCGGGCTCGGTGGAGGCGTTCTGGCCGGCGTTGTTGACGAAGTCCACCACGCTGCCGAAAGCGCTGTTGCCCGCGGCGCTGCCGACGCCGGTGTTGTTGCCGGTGTCGTTGTAGAGCACGGTGGTGGCATCGGCCGCGATCGCCGTGATCGTCGTCGTCTGCTGGGCGGCCGTGCGCCAGGCGGCAGCGAGCGGGCCGAGGCCGTCGGTCACGCTGTAGCCCTTGGCGCGGCGGTCGTCGAGGTAGGCGGCCAACTCTTGGGCCCTGCTGCGCTGCGCGGTGGCGTCGGCCACGTATTGGATATTGGTGTTGAGCACGGCGGCATTGAGCACCGTGCCATCGGTGGCATCGCCGGGAATGCCGGTCCACGTCGATGCCGTGACGGCGGGGAAGCTGCCGTTGGCCGCTGCCGTCACGCCGGCATCCACCAGCAAGGTGCTGGGTCGCCACAGGTCGAGAAATCCCGCGACCACGCGCACGCCGGCATTGGTCTCCTTGGTGGCGTAGCGCGCATCGCCCCGCTGGTTGGTGAACGCATAGTCGACATAGGGCAACGTGGCGGTTTCGTCGGCAACGGGCGCGCTGTCTGTGACCCCCAGACCTTGCGGCGCGTTGGGAGCGGCGAGCGGACTGTTGTTGTCGTCGCCACCACCACAGGCGGACAGGCAGAGGGCGGCAATGAGGGTGAGGACGAAAGGTCGGCGCGCGAAGGTGAGTGGCATGAGTGCAAGAGTGTTCTGCTGAAGGAGGCGACGAGTCGAACGGCCCAGCGCCGACGAGCCGAATGAGGAGCGAGGAAATCTATGTCGCCAACAAGTCGCGCTTGTGAAATCGAACCTTCAGCGCACTGTCCTTGGGACTGCCGTGCAGCGCTGCCGAGCAACGTCGTTCAGGCCAGCTCGACTGCGGCTCGGCCAACATCCCGATGCGTGACGACAGCTTCCTCGCCAACCTCAATACCCACAAGCCCGCGTCCTATCCGGAATTCACCACCGCGAGTTTCGACGCGCCGGGGTACTGAGCGCGGCCAGCGCCGGGCCGCTCCCAAGCGGCCGCATACCCGCTCGGCGGGTGGCGACGGTACTCCGGCGCCGGGTGCGCCGTCAGTGCGCCTCGTCCCAGTTCGCACCGACGCCGACCTCGGCCAGCAGTGGCACCTTCAGATCGGCCACCGAGGCCATGATCTTCGGCACCTCGGCGCGGGCCCAGGCCAGCTCGGCCGCCGGCACCTCGAAGACGAGTTCATCGTGCACCTGCATGATCATGCGCGTCGCACGCTGCTCGCGGTCGAGCGCGTTCTGCACCGCGATCATTGCGAGCTTGATCAGGTCGGCCGCCGTGCCCTGCATCGGCGCGTTGATGGCCTGGCGCTCGGCGCCGCTCTTGCGCGGGCCGTTGCCGCCGTTGATCTCGGGCAGGTAGATGCGCCGACCGAAGAGCGTCTCGACGAAACCATTCACGCGCGCCGACGCCTTGGTCTCGTCCATGTAGCGGCGCACGCCGGCAAAGCGCTCGAAGTAGCGTTCGATGTACGCGGCCGCGGCGCTGCGCTCGATACCCAGGCTCTGCGCCAGGCCGAACGCGCCCATCCCGTAGATCAAGCCGAAGTTGATCGTCTTCGCGTAGCGGCGCTGCTCGCTCGACACCTCGCCCGGCGCCGTGCCGAAGACCTCGCTCGCGGTCGCGCGGTGCACGTCCATGCCTTCGGCGAAGGCCTTGAGCAAGCCAGGGTCACCGCTCATGTGCGCCATGATGCGCAGCTCGATCTGCGAGTAGTCGGCGCTCAGGAT
>JBDUAG010000320.1:0-5010 GCA_040004785.1 Burkholderiales bacterium
AACGACAGCGCGCGCCTGGGCTGGGCGATGCGCAAGGCGGTGGAAGACCACTACGACGGCACCGTGGCCTTTCTCGCCAGCGGCTCGCTGAGCCACCGCTTCGCACAGAACGGTTTGGCAGACGAGTTCGCGTTCAAGATCTGGAGCCCGTTCCTCGAGACGCTGGACCACGAGGTCGTGGAGATCTGGCAGCGCGGCGACTGGAAGACCTTTTGCGGCATGCTGCCCGAGTACGCGAGCAAGGGCCACGGCGAGGGCTTCATGCACGACACCGCCATGCTGCTCGGCGTGCTCGGCTGGTCTGCCTACGAAGGCAAGGCCGATGTCGTGACGCCGTACTTCGGCTCTTCGGGCACCGGCCAGATCAACGCCATCTTCCCGGTCACGCCGCAGGACGGCCGGGCCGTCCCGAAGGCCGTGGCCTCCAGCGCCGAAGGCTACGCGTCGGTCGCGACGCGGCTCTGAAACCGGACCAAGCCATGCCCCATCTCGTGATCCTCTACAGCGCCAACCTCGACGCGCGCACCGACATGTCGGCACTGTGCAGAAAGCTGGCCGACGCCATGCTCGCCCGGAGAGACGAGACCGGCAAGGCCGTGTTCCCGCCCGGCGGCACGCGCGTGCTCGCGTACCCCGCTCCGCACTTCGCGATCAGCGATGGCGGTGCGGCCGGTCGCGCCGTCGGTGGTAGCGGCAACTACGGTTTCGCCTACCTGAACCTGCGCATGGGCCGCGGCCGCAGCGAGGCCGTGCATCAAGGCGTCGGCCAGGCGCTGTCGGCCGTGGCGAAGGCGCACTTTCAGCCCTTGCTGGCCGACATGCACGTCGGCGTGACGCTGCAGATCGATGTCGGCGCCGAAGTGTTCGACGCCAAGCACAGTTCGCTGCATCCGCTCTTCAACAAGCCAGGCTGACCCATGCTGTCCCAAGACCTCATCGCTCAACTCGCCCGCGAGCTCTACGACGCGCGCAAGAGCCGCACCCAGGTGCGCCACTTCTCGAAGCGCTTTCCCGATATGGACGTCGCCGATGGCTACGCGATCCAGCGCGCCTGGGTCGCGCTCGAAGTGGCAGACGGCCGCGTGATCAAAGGCCGCAAGATCGGCCTGACCTCGCGCGCAATGCAGCAAGCCAGCCAGATCAACGAGCCCGACTTCGCGCCGCTGATGGATGACATGTTCTTCGAGCAAGGCAGCGACATCCAGGCCAGCCGCTTCATCGCGCCGCGCATCGAGGTCGAGCTGGCCTTCATTCTCGGCAAGCCGCTGAAGGGACCGGGCGCGACGCTGTTCGACGTGCTCTCGGCCACCGAATACGTCACGCCCGCGATCGAGATCATCGACTCGCGCATCGAGCAATTCGACCGCGACACCAAGGTCATGCGCAAGGTCTATGACACCATCAGCGACTTCGCTGCCAACGCCGGCATCGTGCTCGGCGGCCGGCCGGTGCGGCCCAATGATGTCGACCTGCGCTGGGTCGGCGCGCTGCTCTACAAGAACGGCGTCATCGAGGAAACCGGCCTCGCCGCAGGCGTGCTGAACCACCCGGCGACCGGCGTGGCCTGGCTGGCCAACAAGATCGCGCCCTACGACGAACAGCTCAACGTCGGCGATGTCGTGCTGGCGGGTTCCTTCACCCGCCCGACCGCCGCCAAGGCTGGCGACAACTTCCACGTCGACTACGGCCCTCTCGGCTCGGTGGCGTTCCGCCTCGTCTGACGCCAACACCTGAATCCAGGAGAGCCACATGACCGCATCTTCACTGCCCGCTGCCGCTGCCCCGCGCCCGAGCCGCTTCACGCCCGAGGAGTGGGCCGCCCGCATCCAGCTCGCCGCTGCCTACCGGATCGTCGACCACCTCGGCTGGGGCGAGCTGATCTACAACCACATCTCGCTGCGCGTGCCGGGCTCGGAGCCGCACTTCCTGATCAACCCGTTCGGCCTGCACTACTCCGAGGTGTGCGCGTCGAACTTGGTGAAAGTCGACTTGAAGGGCAACATCATCGGCCACAGCGATTGGCCGATCAACCCGGCCGGGTTCACCTTCCACGGCAAGATCCACGAGATGGTGCCGGACGCGCACTGCGTGATGCACGTCCACACCACGCCGACGATGGCCGTGTGCTGCCTCGACGAGGGCCTGAGCTTCACAAACTTTTACGCCGCTCAGCTGTTCGGCAAGGTCGCGTACCACGACTTCGAGGGCATCACGGTGCACGCCGACGAAGGCGTGCGCATCCTCGACAGTGCCGGCAACAAGCCGGTGCTGCTGCTGCGCAACCACGGGCCGGTGACGATAGCTCACACGCTGCCGCAGTGCCTCAGCCTGATGTGGCTGCTCAACCGCGCCTGCGAGGTGCAGATGGCGACGCTGGCCATGGGCAAACCGCGGGCGATCTCGCAGGCGGTGCTCGAAGGCTGCGTGCGCGATTCGCTCAACTTCAATGCCAAGTACGGTGCGGGGCAGGATGCGTTCGACGCGCTGCAACGCATCGTCGATCGCTTCGACCCGACCTACCGGGGTTGAAATTCTGAGCGGCTCGGTCACGATCACGCCGTCCACGACGGATCAACCGGCGCCCGGGCCGACTCCCGCTTCGGACATCTCCTACAGACGGTTGGCGGCCGCTCCCCCAGCATGCGTTCATGCAATCCGCCCGATCGAGTCACCACTGGCTGTCTCGCTTCAGCATTCGCTTCATGTCACTCCGAGGCGACATGCCTTGGGAGCGCGTGGTCGCTCGTGCGGTGGCCGCCTACCCTTACTGTTCTGATCAAGACCCGGATGAAGCCGCCCTCGCGGCCGCCGCCCCCCGAACCGATGCCCTGCTGCAGAGTTTCCTGGCCGAAAGATTGCTAAAGCGAACTGCAACCCCAACCGGAGCACCACGATGAACATCGAGCAGCTGATGAGCCGCTACCTTCGTCTGAAGCAAGACCTCGAGATCGCGTACAGGGCACAGCCTTGGCACAGCGCGCTCATCGATCGGTTGGCGAACGACCTCGCGCGCACCGAGTTGGAGCTTGCGTCGGGCGAGCATGTCGCCCGCTCGGCTTCATCGCAACAGCAGCAACTCGCCGCGTAGAAACCTGCCAGCTCAGTGCGACAGCAGCACCGGCGTCGTCATCTGGGCCAGCAGGCGCCGGGTCACGCCGCCGAGCAGGAACTCGGCCAGGCGCGAATGGCCGTAGCCACCCATCACGACGAGATCGGCGCCGAGGTCGCTGGCGCGCGAGAGCAGTGCGTCGCCGACATCACCCGACACGGGCTCTTGGTGCAACTTGGTCTTCACACCGTGACGCGCCAGCCAGACGTGAGCATCATTGAGCTGCAAGCGCGACACATGCCGCAGATCGCCGATTCGCTCGAAGCACATCAGGTGCACCTCGCGCGCCTCGCTCAAGAGCGGCATCGCGTCGTGAATCACGCGCGCTGATTCGCGTGTCGCGTTCCAGGCGACAACGACGCACTCGCCGACATCGTCGAAGCCGCCGACGAACGGAACGACGAGCGCCGGCGTGCCCGCGCGCATCAGCACGTGCTCGGGGATGTCCAGCCCCAGCGCAACCGCGGCCCGCTCGGTCTGGCCGAGCACGACGAGATCATGGACGCCAGCGTGCCGAACCAGCGAGTCCACTGCGTCGTCCGCGTCGACACGGCCGTCGAACGATGTGAGGCCCGCGTCCTGCACGCGCTGCCTGAACTCGCTCACGAGCGTCGCCGCGCGTTCGTTCAGGTTCGCCTGCGCGGCCTCCAGGTAGTTCGGCACACCGGTCATCGACGGCGTGACGCGCGCTGGCAGGTTGATCACGCCGGCGGGTGCCAGGCCCTGCAGGTGGGCGCCGTGCCGGAGTGCGAGTCGCGCGGCGATCTCGATCCGCACCGCGCAGCGCGGTGAGTCGTCGAGATGGACCAGGATGCTGCGGTAGCTCATGACGCGCGCCGCTCGCCGGCGCTCTGGCATTCGGCACACCGCTCCGCGGCCGGGCGGACCAGCAGGCGCTGCAGCGGGATCGGGTCGCCACAGGCGGCGCAGTCGCCGTAGGTTCCGGCATCAAGCCGACGCAGCGCGTGCTCGACCTCGGTCAGCTCGATGCGGTGAAGACGCTCCTCGGCGTCATCCACGTCGCTGAGCATCGCCTGGGCCGCCTCGTCCTTGCGGTCGCTGACCTCGTCCCTCGCATCCTGCGGATGCTTCGCCAGTTCCGCAGCATGCACGTCGGCCTGCAACTCGTGCAGCCGGTACGTGAGCAGGCCACGCAGCGTGGTGAGGTGTGTCTGTGTGCCGATGTCCATGAATCGCCCCGTTCGGGTGAAGCCCGGATCGATTCTGGAAGACTCGCCGTCGTGCGCGTTGACCTGCATCAAACCCGGCGCGTGCGGGTGCTCGCGCCCTGTTGCGCTGCGCCCGGCAGTGCCTAGAGTCGAGGCCATGCCCCACGACGAACACGACCGCAAGCGCATCCTGGTCCTTCAAGGTCACCCGGATCCAAGCGAGCGCCACTTCGGCCACGCGCTGAGCGACGCGTACGCGCAGGGCGCGGTGCGCGCCGGGCATTCGGTGCGGCGCATCGACGTGGCCGCGCTCGATTTCCCGCTGCTGCGCAGCAAGGCGGCCTGGGATGCGGGCCCGCTGCCGCCGAGCCTGGTCCCGGCGCAGGAAGCGATCGCGTGGGCCGAGCACATCGTCGTGTTCTTCCCGTTGTGGCTGGGCGGCATGCCGGCCCTGCTGAAGGGCTTTCTGGAACAGGTGGCGCGGCCGGGCTTCGCGATCGCGGCGACACGCGGCAACGGTCTGCCGGCAAAGCTGCTGACTGGCCGCTCGGCGCGCGTCGTCGTGACGATGGGCATGCCCGCCCTGCTCTACCGCTGGTACTTCCGCGCCCACAGCGTGAAGGCGCTGGAGCGCAACATCCTGGGCTTCGCGGGCATCGCGCCGATCCACGAGACGCTGGTCGGCTCGGTCGAAGGCCTGAGCGACGCGCAGCGACAGAAGTGGCTCGCGAA